>NZ_BCWL01000035.1 GCF_001592185.1 Bergeriella denitrificans NBRC 102155 | reverse complement strand
GACCTACTGCTGTATTCGCGGCAAAGCGGATAGTTGTTGTCAGTTAAGTAATGGAGAAAGCCGTCTGAAAATTCGTGATTTTCAGGCGGCTTTTTAATGTTTCCAAGCATGGCATAAGGCATGACGCGGGCGACTGTTTGTGCTCTTTTGTCGTTTGTCGCATTTGGTGACAAACAAGCCGTCTGAAAATCTGCATTTTTTCAGACGGCCTTTTTTATCTCTTTTGTGTCGCTTACATCCGCTTTGAGAAAAAAACGGCATATCCTGTGCGGATATGCCGTTTGGCGCAGGGGGCTGCTTGTGTTTGGCAGTGGTTGTGTTTTAGTCCTCTTGCGCCCCGGTTTGCAGGTAATTGGGCAGGCCGAGTTTGGCGATCAATTCCTGTTGGGTTTCCAGCCAATCGATGTGTTCTTCGTTGGTGTCTTTCTGTTTTTCGAGCAGGTTGCGGCTGACGTAGTCTTGCTGCGCTTCGCACACGGCGATGGCGGCGGCCAGGGCTTCGTGCTTTTCCTGTTCTTTCTGCAGGTCGCAGGCGATGATTTCTTCGGTGTTTTCACCAATCAGCAGCTTGCCCAGCTCTTGCAGGTTGGGCAGGCCTTCCAGCAGCAGGATGCGCTCAATCAGGTCGTCGGCGGCTTTCATTTCGACGATGGATTGTTTGTAGAAATGTTCGCCCAATTCTTCCAAGCCCCAGTTTTTCAGGATGCGGGCGTGCAGGAAGTATTGGTTGATGGTTACCAGCAGCAAGCCTAAGTTTTTGTTCAGCTCGCGGATGACTAAGCGGTCGCCTTTCATATGTGTCCTCCCGCAATCTTACAGCTGGCTTTGGTAGTAGTTGCCTTCGCCCATAAGCTCGATCAGGCGCAGTTGCTGCTCCAGCCAGTGTGCGTGGTCTTCTTCAGTGTCTTTCAGCTGGGCAACCATCAGGTCGCGGCTGACGTAGTCTTGTACTTCTTCGCACAGTTTGATGCCTTTTTTCAGGGCATCGCGTACTTCGTATTCGGTATTCAGGTCGGCTTTGAGGCAGGAGATGACGTCGGTGCCGATATTCAGCGCGGCCGGGGTCATTTGCGGCGTGCCGCCCAGCATCAGGATGCGGCGGATGAAGTCTTCGGCGTGTTGGGTTTCTTCTTCCATCTCGTGGTTCAGGCGCTCGAAGAGCTTGGTGTAGCCCCATTCGGAGTACAGGCGGGAGTGGATGAAGTATTGGTCGCGTGCGGCCAGCTCGCCTGCCAGCAGCTCGTTCATGTAATCTAAAACAGCTTGATTGCCTTGCATGATAGGTTTCCTTTTTGCTGCCGTTTGCGGTGCGGCAGGCTGGTTTGTCTGAATGCGCGTATTGTAGCAAATTTGCGGCGGTTGACAAATTTTCTATTTAAAATACAAACAATTATCAGATATGAAAAGCGCTGAAAATGACATTGGAAAAAATTAAGGGGCTGTTTTTTATCGGGTTTTATCACGATTGGAATTAATAATCCGTCTTATCGTTAAAAAATATTTACCATGATTAACCATAGGCGAAATTAAACGGCAGGCGGATATTTATAGCGAGCGGGATAGGGGCGCTATAAAAAAGCCGTCTGAAAACGCATTTCCGTTTTCAGACGGCTTTTTCAGACGGCCTGTATGGCTGTTACACCGCTTTCTGTTTGGGTTTCAGCGAGCCGAGGTAAATCTCCAGCAGGGTCAGCGCGGCGCCGCTCCATTGCAGCGGGTTAATCGGTTTGTCGAGCCAGAAATAATCGATAAGCAGCGCTGCCACCGGCTCGGAGAGCAGCAGCAGGCCGGTCAGCGAGAGTGAGAGTAGGGGAATGGCATAGGCAATCAGTCCCCAGGCGAAGCACTGCATCACTGCGCCGTATATCAGCACCAGGCCGATATCGCGCCAGGTGGTCGGATACAGCGCGCCGCTGTCGAACAGCAGGGCGGGCGCAATCAGGGAGAGCATGCCGCCGACGCTGACGAGCATCATCAGCGGAAACAGCGCGGTTTGCTCGACTTGGTGGGTTTTACGGATATAGACCATGGAAAGCGCCAGCATCGCGCCCGATAAAATGCCGCTGGCAAAGCCCCACGCGGCATGGCTGTTGTGGCCGAATTCGGGGCTGGCGATTAAGGCGACGCCGCCGACGGCCAGCAGCAGGCTGAGAATTTGCAGCGGCGAGAGCCGCTCTTGGTAAAAGCAGAAGCCGATGGCGGAGAGAAAGAAAATCTGCAGGCTGTTGAGCAGCGTGGAGATACCGGGGCCGACGCTGTGTATGCTTTCGTGCCACAAGGCCAGGTCAAACGCCAGAAATACGCCCGAGAGCAGGGCAAACATTACGGCTTTGCGGTTTTTAGGCAGCTTTTGCCCGAAAAAGCGGGCCAGCAGCCAGAAGACGACGGCGGAAATCGCCAGCCGCCAAAAAGCGATGGCATAGGAGCCGACATCGACGAATTTCACAATCAGGCTGCCCAGGCCGAAAATGATACAGCCGATAATCAGCAGCGGCGCGGCATGGTTTTGGGCGGGGGTGTTCTGCATATTTTTTCCGGTGGTGTGGGGATTTGGGGCGTTTAATCTTCGCTGCGGCGGCAGATGTCCACCGCTTCCTGCAGGCTGGATACGCCGAAAATTTCCAATCCCGGAAACTCTTTGGCGTTGCGCGGCATATTGGCTTTAGGCACGATGGCCCGTTTGAAGCCGAGTTTTTCCGCTTCTTTCAAACGCTCCTGCCCGCGGGCGACGGGGCGTACTTCGCCGCTCAAGCCGATTTCGCCGAAAGCCACCATTTTTTCCGGCAGCGGGCGGTTGCGGAAGCTGGAAAGCATGGCGAGTATCACCGCCAAATCCGCTGCCGGTTCGCCGATTTTTACGCCGCCGACGGCGTTGAGAAACACATCTTGGTCAAAGCAGGCAATGCCGCCGTGGCGGTTTAACACCGCCAGCAGCATGGCGAGGCGGTTTTGCTCGAGGCCGACGGTGAGGCGCTTGGGGGTAAAGCCGTGGGCATCGTCAACCAGCGCTTGGATTTCCACCAGCAGCGGGCGCGAGCCCTCTTGGGTCACGAGTACGCACGAGCCGGGTACATCGCCGCGGTAGCTGGCCAGGAAAATCGCCGAAGGATTGGAAACGCCTTTCAAGCCGTGTTCCGTCATGGCGAACACGCCCAATTCGTTGGCCGCGCCGAAGCGGTTTTTGATGGCGCGTATCATGCGGTAGTTGGAATGTTGGTCGCCCTCGAAATACAAAACGGTATCGACCATATGCTCCAACACACGGGGGCCGGCAATCGAGCCGTCTTTGGTGACGTGGCCGACTAAAATCATGGCGATGCCCATTTGCTTGGCCATGCGCGTGAGCTGCGCCGCGCATTCGCGTACTTGCGATACCGAGCCGGGCGCGGAGGTGATTTGGTCGGAATACATGGTTTGAATGGAGTCGATGACCACCACTTGCGGCTCGTGCTGCTTTAAGGCCGTCTGAATGGCTTCCATGCGGATTTCGGCCAGCAGGTTCACGCCGTCGCTCGGCAATTCCAAACGCTGCGCGCGCAGGGCGACTTGCTGCGCCGATTCTTCGCCCGACACATACAAAACCTTGCGCGTCTGCGCCATTTTGGCAATGGTTTGCAGCAGCAGCGTGGATTTGCCGATGCCCGGGTCGCCGCCGAGCAAAATCACCGCACCGTCCACTAAGCCGCCGCCCAATACGCGGTCGAGTTCGCCCATGCCGGTGGGATTGCGCGGCACTTCGGTGGCGGTAACGGATGCCAGCGGCTGCACTTGCGATACGTCTGCCGCCCAAGATTGGAAACGCGCGTTTTTCGGTTCGGGCGCGGCGAGGCTTTCCTGCAGGGTGTTCCACTCGCCGCAATGCGAGCATTTGCCCTGCCATTTCGGGGCGGTGCCGCCGCATTCGGTGCATTGGTAAAGGGTTTTAGGAGCTTTGGCCATGATGTTTGCTCTTGTGGGAAGGTTTTTTCAGACGGCCTGTTTGCCGGGAAGGCCGTCTGAAAAGAGTTTACGGCTGCGCCCGGCTGCCTATTTGAGCCATCTGACCCGAGAAAATGCCGTCTGAAAATTCAGACGGCATGATGGGCGTCAAAGAGACCGAAGTTTATTCTTTGTCTTTCGCTTCGTCTTTATCGCTGCCTTTTTCTTTTTTCGGCGCGGGTTTCTTCGCGGCCAAGCCTAAGGACTTCTGCCACTCGGCCGGATCTTTCACCAAATCCAGGGCTTTACGCAGCTGGTCGTCTTTGGCGGGGTTCGGCGTGCGGCGGGCGATGATGTCTTCTTCTTTTTCCTTATCGGTTTTGGCTTTGGCTTTTTCGGCCGGTTTTTCTGCTTCTTTGTCTTGCGCTGCGCCGTCTTCGACTTTGCCGTTAACGTCTTCACCGCCGAGCGGGTTGCCGATATGGCCGACCAAATCGGCTTCTCGGCTTTCGTAGGTGCGGTCTTTATCTTTCACTTCCACATCGGGCACGATGCCTTGCGCCTGGATGGAGCGGTCATTCGGCGTGTAGTAGAGTGCGGTGGTGATTTTGACCGCGCTGCCGTTGGAAAGCGGAATCACGGTTTGCACCGAGCCTTTGCCGAAGCTCTGTGTGCCGACGACGACGGCGCGTTTGTGGTCTTGCAGCGCGCCGGCCACGATTTCGGAGGCGGACGCGGAGCCGGAGTTGATGAGCACGGTCATCGGAATGTCTTTCAGCTCGGCGGGCAGGCCTTCCAGCGGATCGGGGCCGCTGGAGATGATGTAGTCTTCGGGTACGGATTTCAGCGTCATGCCGGCTTTGCCGTCGCGGCCTTTGGTGCTGACGACGGTGACGTTGCCGGGCAGGAAGGCTGCGGATACGCCGACTGCGCCGTTAAGCAGGCCGCCGGGGTCGTCGCGCAGGTCGAGAATCAGACCTTTGAGCGGGGCTTTGTTTTGCTTGGCCAATTCTTGTGCCGCGGCTTTTACGCCGGCAACCGTGCGCTCTTGGAACTGGGTGATGCGGATATAGCCGTAGCCCGGCTCGAGCAGGTGGTGGCGCACGCTCTTGACTTTGATGATGGCGCGGGTGAGGTTGACAACGATGGGTTTGTCGGCATTTTTGCGCGAGAGGGTCAGGGTGATTTTGGTACCCGGCTTGCCGCGCATTTTTTTGACGGCTTCGCTGACGGTCATGCCGCGCGTGGATGCATTGTCGATTTTGACGATGAAGTCGCCGCTTTTCACGCCCGCGCGTTCGGCGGGGGTATCTTCAATCGGGGCGACGACTTTGATGAAGCCGTCTTCCTGGCCGATTTCCATGCCCAGGCCGCCGAATTCGCCGCTGGTGGATTCTTTCAAATCGGCATAGCCTTTTTTATCCATGTATTCGGAATGCGGGTCGAGGCCGCCGACCATGCCTTTCATCGCGCCTTCAAACAGCTCGGCATCGGATTTGTCTTGGTAATAATTGGCTTTGATTTGGCCGTACACCTCGGCCATGGTGCGGATGGACTGCACCGGCAGGGCTTCGTCTTTGTCTTTTTGGTCTTTTTCTGCGGCAAAGCTCTGCACGCTCAGGCTCAGGGCGATGCCGCTGAATGCGCCGAGGGTGTAGAGTGCGACTTTTTTCAAAGTAGAGTGGGACATTCTGTTTTTTTCTCTTTCTGCTGCCGTTTTCAGACGGCCTGAAAACAATGGGGCAAACTGTATGCGATTCTGCCCGGAGAAACAAGCGTTTTAGGGTAAGGAAATGTTAGCGGTTGTAGGGGCGGCGGCGCAGGGAAACCTTGGCCGCCGCTTTCATCCGCTTTAATTAATCCACGACAAGGGGTTCATATTTTGGCCTTTATAGCGGATTTCAAGATACAGACCCTCTTCGCCCTCGGGCAGCTTGCCGCTGGTGCCGATGTTGTGGCCGGCGCCGACGCTGTAGCCTTTGGCGACAGCAGTGTCGCTCAGGCCGGAATATACGCTGACGTAATTGTCGCCGTGGTCGATGATGACGACTTTGCCGTAGCCGTCCAAATCGCCTGCGAAGGTTACGCTGCCGGCGGCGATGCTGTGTACGGCGGCGGGTACGCTTTGGTAGAACACGCCTTTCCACAGGCCGCCGTCGGCACGCGGCTGGCCGAACAGGCCGGTGAGCATACCGTTGACGGGCTTGCTCAGGCGGCCCTGCATGCGGCTGAAGCTGTTGGGGTTGCTCAAACTTGCCGCGCTGCTTGCGTTGGGTGCTTGCAGCTTCATATCGTCTTCGGTCAGATTGGACAGGGCGGCGCGCTCCTGCTCGGCTTTTTTCTGCGCGGCGGCTTCGGCTGCTTTGGCACGGCGGGCTTTTTCGGCGGCGGCCAGGCGGGCTTCGGCGGCTTTTTTACGCGCTTCGGCTTCTTTTTTGCGCTGCTCGGCTTTTTGCTTGTCGAGATCGCTCAACAGCGTGTTGAGACGCTGCTCGTTGTCTTTCTGCTTAACGGCTTTTTGGGCTTCCTGCGCCATTTTGTTGTTTTGGCGGCGGCCGGCCACCTGCTCGGCGGTATTACGCGCGCCCTGTTTTTTCAGCGCGGCTTGGGCATTGGCCTGCAGGCGTTTCAGATGCGCCAGCTCGCGGCCGATGCGTTTTTCCTGCGCGCTCAAATCCTGCTGCTGCTTGGCTAAGTCTTTGACGACTTTTTCATTGGCGCTGTTGATGTAGCGGGTGTAGCGCAGGAAGCGGGTTTTCTGGCCGGGCTCGGCGTTTTTCAGAAATAGGGCCACGGCGTTGGGCTGGCTGTTTTTATAGTTGCCGGAGACGAAGCGCGAGATTTGGGCGCGGGTATTGGCCACTTCGGTTTGCAGCTTGTTTAAGTCTTGGCTGAGCTTTTGCAGTTTGTCCCAGGCATCGCGCTGCTGGCGGTTGATATTGGAAAGGTTGCTGCGTGCCTGCTGGATTTCTTTCAGATTGCCGTTGACGCGCACGAGAAAACTTGCGGTGCGCTTTTGGAGTGCCTGCTTGGCTTCCAAGTCGTTGGTGGCGGCGCTGACGGCGGCACGCAGCTCGGGCGTATCGCCTGATGCGCTGCCGCTCTTGGCTGCGGTTTGCTTATCGGCTTTGGCCGGCTCTTTGGTTTTGGCGTTGGCTGTTTTGGCTTTGGACTTGGCATCTGCTGAGCGGCTGTCTGCGGCTTTGCGTGCGGCGGGTTTGGCTGCGGCTTTTTCAGGCGGCTTGGCGCTGCTTGAAGCGGCGGCTTTTTTGTCGTCGCCTTTGCTGCGGACGGTGTTTTTGGCGTTTTTAGCGTTGGCTGCGGCTTCGGCTTTGTCGGTGCGGGTTTTGGCGGCAGAGGCTGTTTTGCCGTCTGACTTTTTGGCATCGGCTTTAGCGGTGGATTTGGCCGCGCTTTTTTCTGCCGCGCGGGTGTTTTTCTTATCGGCGGCTTTGTCTTTAGTGCTGTCTTTTTTCGATGCGGTTTTGTCTTTGGCCGCTTCTTTTTTGCCTGTTTCTTTTTTCGCAGCAGCTTTCGGTGCGGCTTTGGTGGTTTCTTTTTTGGCTGCTGCGGTTTTCTTGGCAGCGGCGGCTTTTTCTTTCTGCGCGGCCGGAGCGGCGAAAGCAGGTGCGGAGAAGCAGAGCATCAGGGCGAGCAGGAGGGGTTTGTAAGACATGATGGTTTTCTTTATCGTAATCACGGCAATCGGGGAATTATACTGATTGTCTGGCCGTCTGAAAACGCTGTTTGCCGACTAAAATGATGATGTTTACATTCGGATTGCAGGCTGAGGCGGCAGAGAGATTTTACCCGCAGCGCGGCGGGGTGCTTGCAATCTGCCCGAAGGCCCTTATATAGTAAGGATTGTTATCCGCCGTAAAAGGGTATATTGATGAAGAAATTGATTGCGGCCGCTGCGGCTGCCTGCGTGCTGGCAGCCTGCGGCGGCAGCGATGCCGACAAAATCGGCCGCGCCAGCACGGTGTTTCATATGTTGGGTAAAAACGACCGCATCGAGGTGGAAGGCTTCGACGATCCGGATGTGCAGGGCGTGTCCTGCTATATTTCCTACGCCAAAAAAGGCGGCTTGAAGGAAACAGTCAATTTGGAAGAAGACGCCAGCGATGCGTCGGTATCCTGCGTGCAGACGGCAGAGCGCATCAGCTATGCGGAAGCGGCGGTGTTGAAGCCCAAGCAGGTGTTTAAACGCAGCGCGAGCATAGCGTTTAAAAGCCAGCAGATTATCCGCTACTACGACCCCAAGCGTAAGGCTTTCGCTTATTTGGTGTACAGCGACAAAATCGTGCAGGGTTCGCCGAAAAATTCTTTAAGCGCGGTATCCTGCTTCGGCGGGCCGAAAGCCGACGTGCCGTCTGAAAACCTGCCGCAGGATGCCCGGGTGTTCGGCGCGTGCGTGGTCACGGGCGCAGCAGCCGGATAAGCATAACGACAAACGAGCAGATATGAATTTGACCGATTATTTTTTGGTGGCCATGCCCGATATGGACGATCCGTTTTTTGCCGAATGCGTGATTTACGTGTGCGAGCATAATGAAGACGGCGCGTTGGGCATCATCATCAACAAGCCTTCGCCGATTTCCATCGATATGATTTATGCCGCGGGCGGACGCAACATCCCGCTGCGGATGCAGCATGAAAACGTGATGATGGGCGGCCCGGTGCAGATTGACCGCGGCTATGTGGTGCACACGCCGGCGGGCGACTGGCAGAGCAGCATCCGCGTCGGCGACGACATCGCGCTGACCTCCTCGCGCGACATCATCGACAATCTGGCCGATACGGAAAAAGTCGGCAAGGCTTTGGTCAGCATCGGCTATTCGAGCTGGTATAAAGGGCAGCTTGAGCAGGAGCTGGCGGACAATATATGGCTGACCCTGCCTGCCGATGAGCATATTTTGTTTGACGTACCTTACGAGCAGCGCTACGCAGCGGCCTTTGCCAAGCTGGGTTTTGCGCCGGAAGATTTGCTGCGGGGGGCGGGACATGCATAGCGCACCGAAAGGCACGACCTTGGCCTTCGATTTCGGCGAAGCCCGCATCGGCGTGGCACAGGGCGATGCCGAAGTGGGCATGGGCCATCCGCTGGCGACGGTAAGCGGCAGCAGCAACGAAGCCAAATTTGAAGCGATTGCCAAGCTGGTGGCCGAATGGCGGCCGGTGCAGCTGGTGGTCGGCCTGCCCACACACGCCGACGGCCGAGAACACGAGCTGACGCGCCTGAGCCGCAAGTTCGGCCGCCGTCTGCACGGGCGCTTTGGTTTGCCCGTATATTGGGTGGACGAGCGGATGTCGTCGCTCTATGCGGAAAGCCTGCTCGCCGAAGCGCAGGTATTCGGCAAAAAGCAGAAAGCCGTGCTCGACCAAGTGGCGGCGCAGGCGATTTTGCAGGGCTTTTTTGAATGCGGCGCGGCAGAGTATTTTAACGGACGCGAAGATGGCGCAGCAGGTGGCGGCGGACAGAAAGCCGTCTGAATATTGTGCATACCGCAGCGAAGGCCGTATTTTCAGACGGCCTTTTCGTATATTTGCGTAAGGCTTCGTCAAGCTTACCCGAAGTTTGATACACTGCCGACGTTTTCAACCCCCATTACAGCCGGATAAAACCGTTTTTCGATAAAGCCGGCTGCATATCAAGAAAGACAGGACACATTATGGCATTAATGGACACTCTGCTGAACGTCGCCTCGCAAGCATTGGGCGGCAACAGCCAACAAGGCTCTATGGTGAATATGGCCATCGATTTGGTACGCCAGCAGGGCGGCCTGGGCAACCTGCTCAGCCGCCTGCAGCAAGGCGGTCTCGGCGACGCGCTGAGCAGCTGGATTTCCGCCGACCAAGACAATATGCCCGTATCCGGCAACCAGCTGCAAAACGCGCTGGGCAGCGACACCATCGGCCAAATCGCCGCCAAATTCGGCATGGACGGCCAACAGGCAAGCGATTTGCTGGCACAGGTTTTGCCGAAAGTAATCGACACCGCCACCCCGAACGGCACGGCGCAAGATGCCGACGGCTTCGGTTTGGACGATTTGGCATCTCTGGTATTGAAAAACTTTTTGAAATAGAGCCGTGCGCGTGGTTTTGACCGCGCGGTTTGTAATCAATAAAAAAAGCCGTCTGAAATATTGGATTTTCAGACGGCTTTTTTTAGATAATGGTAGGTCGGATTCAGGGGAATCCGGCTTACGGCTCTGCCTTACGGCAAAACGACGGGCAAGGATGCCCGTCCTACTTCTATCAGCCTATCGTAAAAGCGAAACCGGCAAGGTGTAAAGTGTCATCACAAACCCCAAAAAATACCAAAAGCCGTCTGAAAATCCCATTTTCAGACGGCTTTTTTATCAAACCCGGGTCAAAGCCTTATTTACAGCTGACGCCCTGAATCTGCAGGGCTGCGCCGCTGCCGACTTTAAACGTACATTGCGTGCTGCTGCTGCCGCCCACGGTAACGCTGTCGCCCGCGCGGTTCAGGCTGACCGGCTCTTTCACGCCCATGCCTACGGCGGTGGCGGCCAGTTTTTGTACATCGGAATCGGAATATGAAGTGTTGTTGCTGCTGATTTTGATTTCCTTGGCCGCATACGCGTTTACGCTGAATGCCAAGCCTGCGGCTGCGGCGGTCAGTGCCAGGAATTTGGTTGTTTTCATCGTTTTTTCCTTATGGAGGTGTCCGAAACAGGACACAGCGGGGTCAGGATAAGTCGGTTTGGCGGATTATGCAAGCAATTTGGCGGTTTTTACCGACTTTTCCTTTATGTTCGGCTGTTTTTACATTGTGTGCGGTGCGGCGGGCGCGGGCAAACGGCAGCGGCGGTTTTGCGGTACAATAGCCGGCTGTACCAACCCATAAAGGCAGCTCAAACAGAATGTCTTCTTTAGAAACTTGGATCGGCCTGCGCTATCTGCGGGCAAAAAAACGCAACGGCTTTATGTCGTTTATCACCATGATTTCCATCGCGGGCATCGCGCTGGGTGTGACGGCGCTGATTGTGGTGCTGTCGGTGATGAACGGCTTTCAAAAGGAAATCCGCGGCCAGCTGCTCAATGTCGCGCCGCATGCGGAAATCGGTTATTACGACAGCGGCAACGGCGAGAGCTGGCAGAGCCTGCGCGTGTTTGTGCAGGATAAGAAAGAGGTATTGGCCAGCGCGCCTTTTGTATCCGACCAGGCTTTGCTGGCCAACGCGGGCGAGGTGCGCGGGGTGCAGATTCGCGGGATTTTGCCGTCTGAAGAACAAAACGTGGTCGAATACGGCAAGGATATGCCGGCGGGCAGCTTTGATGATTTGAAGCCGGGCGAGTTCGACATTATTTTGGGCGAAGGTCTGGCGCAGGCGCTGGGCGCGGAGCCGGGCGGCAAGGTGACGGTGATTACGCCCGAGGGCAATGTCACGCCGGCGGGCGTGGTGCCGCGCCTGAAGCAGTTTAACGTGGTGGGCATCGTCAAAACCGGCGTTTACGAAATGGATAATTCGCTGGCGATGACGCATCTGCAAGACGCGCAGGTGCTGTACCGCCTGGGCGACGGCGTGCACGGCCTGCGCCTGAAGCTGGCCGAGCCGCAAAACGCGCCCGACTTTATCCGCAACCTGATTCCCGCCGCGCAGCAGGATCAGGTGTGGGTGCGCGATTGGACTTTCAGCAACCGCAGCTATTTTGAAGCGGTGGAGCTGGAAAAACGCATGATGTTTATTATCTTAACGCTGATTATCGCGGTGGCGGCCTTTAATCTGGTTTCCTCGCTGGTGATGGCGGTGACCGAGAAGCAGGCCGATATTGCGATTTTGCGTACACTGGGATTGGCGCCGGCGGGCATCATGAAAATCTTTATGGTGCAGGGCGCATTTGCCGGCTTTTTCGGCACCCTCGCGGGCGTGGTGTGCGGCGTGCTTTTGGGCTGGAACGTCGGCAAAATCGTGGCGTTTTTTGAAAAACTCTTCGGCGTGCATCTGATTAATTCGCAGGTGTATTTCATTGATTACCTGCCCAGCGATGTCAATATGAAAGACGTGGCCGTAATCGCCGCCATCTCGCTGGCGCTGGCCTTTGCCGCCACGCTGTATCCGAGCTGGCGCGCGGCCAAAACCCAACCGGCGGAGGCTTTGCGTTATGAATAATCTGGTTTTGGAATGTGAAAACGTCGGTAAAAGCTACAACGACGGCGCCTTGAACGTGCAGGTGCTGGCCGGTCTGGATTTGGCCGTGGGCGCGGGCGAGAGCGTGAGTATCATCGGCTCTTCCGGCAGCGGCAAATCCACGCTGCTGCACATTTTGGGCGGGCTGGACAAGCCGTCTGAAGGCCGCGTGATGCTGATGGGGCAGGACTTGGGGCAGATGAGCCAGAAGCAGCTCGGCCAGCTGCGTAACCGCTATCTGGGATTTGTGTACCAGTTTCACCACCTGCTGCCGGAGTTTTCCGCTTTGGAAAACGTGATGATGCCGCTGCTGATTGCCAAAAAGCCGAAAACCGAAGCGGAAGCGCAGGCCGCGGCCATGCTCGACAAAGTCGGCCTGAAGCAGCGTATGCTGCACCGCCCCAGCGAGCTTTCGGGCGGCGAGCGCCAAAGAGCCGCCATCGCCCGCGCATTGGTGACCGAGCCGAAATGCCTGCTGGCCGACGAGCCGACCGGGAATCTTGACCGCAAAAACGCCCGCAATGTGCTGGATATGATGCTGGATTTGAAAACCGAATTGGGCACCAGCCTGATTGTGGTCACGCACGACGATGAGCTGGCCGAGCGTTTCGAGCGCGTGATGATGATGAACGAAGGGCGTTTGCAGAGTAAATAAATGCCGTATCGGGCCGTCTGAAAACTGTGGTTTTCAGACGGCTTTTTGTGGTTGGCGTATGTTATTGATATAGATTATGAAACTCCTACAAAACAGAAATCTTTATTGCCGTTATTAGTGGCAGTAGGACGGGCATCCTTGCCCGTCGCTTTGCCGTAAGGCAAAGAAAATATAGTCG
>NZ_BCWL01000034.1 GCF_001592185.1 Bergeriella denitrificans NBRC 102155 | reverse complement strand
CCGCAAGCAGGGTGGCAAGGCTGCCGCCCGTTGCACGTCATTTCACTATATAATGCCGTACATCAATTTTCAGACGGCCTTGATACCATGACCACGCTTTTCCAACCCGACGACCTGAATCCGAATGACCCCGCCGAGTTTCTCTACACTTTAAGCGCGGCCTGTTTCGACCACGCCGCCGCCATCGGCGACGAAGACCTCGCCTGCCTGAACGACGAGCAGCACGCGCTGGTGGCTTACTGCTATCTCGACAGCCAGGTGCAGGAAGGCGGCTTTGTCCAGCTGATTGCCGCAGGCTACGGCGAATATGTTTTGATGAACCCGCTGGCCGACAGCCTGCGCCGCTGGCGGATTAAACCGACCCCGAAAGTTCTTGATAAAGCCAAAGCGCTGTATCAAAAATACGGCGGCGAAATCGAAGCGCTGGCCGAACAGGAGACGCCGGTGGCCGACATTCGCGCCAAATTTGCCGATTTTGAAGAGCTGGACGGCGAATATTACGAAGCTGCCGATGAGGATATGGCCGCCGCCGTGGCCTATGTGCAGGCAAACTGGGCGCGCTTTGCCGAGATTGCGGATTGAGCGGGCGTTGATGCTGAAAAAGCCGTCTGAAAAATGTATTTTTCAGACGGCTTTTTTCGTTTTACAAAGACAGGCTTCCGATTTACGGCTGCTTGCCGAATTCGGCGGTTTGCACCGTCCATTTCACGGCTTGTTCGCTCATGGTCACGCCCAAGCCGTAACGGTCGGATACCCACATTCGGCCGTCGCGCAGCTCGAGCTGCTCGTTAAACAGCGGGTTCAGCCATTCGAAGTGTTCCAGCCACGGCTCGATCGGATAGGCGGCAGCCAAGTGAAGGTGGATTTCCATGGCAAAATGCGGTGCCAGTTTGCGGCCGTGGCGGTGCGCCAGCTCCATAATCCGCAGGAACGGCGTAATGCCGCCCACGCGCGGCGCATCGGGTTGGACGAAATCGCTGGCATTACCCAAAATCAGCTGCTCGTGTTCGCGGTAGCTGGTCAGCATTTCACCGGTGGCAATCGGCGTATCCAGCGCGGCAGTCAGTGCGGCATGGCCTTCGACATCGTAAGCATCGAGCGGCTCTTCAATCCACACCAAATCAAACTGCTCCATTTTACGCCCCATGCGGATGGCGGTGTCGCGGTCCCATTGCTGGTTGGCATCGACCATCAGCGGGAAATCGCCCAGCTCTTTACGCACGGCGGTAAGGCGTTTCAAATCTTCGGCATTGTCGGGATGGCCGACTTTGAGTTTGATACCGCCGATACCGCTTTCGCGCGAGATGGCGACATTTTTCAATACCTGATCCAAAGGCGTGTGCAGGAAACCGCCGGACGTGTTGTAGCAGCGTACCGAATCGCGGTGCGCGCCGAACAGTTTGGCCAGCGGCAGCTTGGCACGCTTGGCTTTCATGTCCCACAAGGCGACGTCGAACGGGGAAATGGCCTGCACCGCCATACCGCTGCGGCCGACCGACGCGCCCGCCCACAAAAGTTTGGTATAGATTTTGTCGATATCGTTGGGGTCTTCGCCCAAAAGATTATCGGCGATTTCTTTGGCGTGGGCGAAAATGCCGTAGCCGCCCGCGCGTTTGGAATAGCTGAAGCCTATGCCGTCGTAGCCGTCGCGGGTGCGGATTTCGGCAAACACAATGGCCACTTCCGTGAGCGGTTTTTGCCGGCCGGTCAAAACTTTGGCATCGCTGACCGGCGTGGACAAAGGCAGAAAAGCCAATGACACTTTAACATATTCGATACGGTCGCCGGTATCGGCAGCGGTTTTGCCGTCGATGACTTTGGCGTAGCTCACAGCATCGGAATTTCCTGAAACAGACATACGGTACTCCTTTTGACGAGAAGAAACAGATGACGGAAAGAAACAGACGACGGATTTGCTGACTCAGACGTTTGCTCAGGCTTCATCATAGAGAACGGCTGCGGAAAAGGCATTGGGCAAATGCCCAGTTTTACTGCGGTTTTTTCGGCTGGGTTTTGGGTTGTGTGGAAACAGGAGCTGTCGGGCGGAGCGGGGTGGGTTAAGGCCGTTTGAACATGATGGGGCGATGAGGTGTATCGTGAAACTTCTAAAAATCAAAAGTCCGGTAACGGTAAGGTTTTGCCGGGTTGAAGCCCGGCCCATGCATTACGGTTTTTTTGGATTTTATAGTCTTTATAAAATAAAAAAAGCCGTCTGAAAAACGCATTTTTCAGACGGCTTTCGGCTGTTTGCCGCCGCCTCAAACCGCAGCGGCGGCCAAATCGGCGGGATTAGATGCCTTGCGCCAACATGGCATCGGCTACTTTGACGAAGCCGGCGATGTTCGCACCGTTGACGTAGTTGACTTTGTCGCCTTCTTTACCGTATTTCAGGCAAGATTCATGAATGGCTTTCATGATGTTGAACAAACGCTCGTCTACTTCCTCGCGCGTCCAAGACAGGCGGATGGCGTTTTGGCTCATTTCCAAGCCTGAGGTGGCTACGCCGCCGGCGTTGGATGCTTTGCCCGGCGCATACAGGATACCGGCTTTCAGGAATTGCTCGACCGCGCCCAGGGTTGATGGCATATTCGCACCTTCCGCCACAACGAAGCAGCCGTTGCCCAGCAGGGTTTTGGCATCGTTTTCGTCCAATTCGTTTTGGGTCGCGCAAGGCAGGGCGATGTCGCATTTCACGCCCCATGGACGTTGGCCTTCAAAGTATTGCAGGCCTTGCTCTTTGGCGTAAGTGGAGACGCGCTCGCGGCGGACTTCTTTCAATTCAATCAGCGCGGCCAGTTGCGCTTCGGTCATGCCGCTGTCCGGGAACAATACGAAGCCGTTGGAATCGGAAACGGTCAAGACTTTCGCGCCCAGCTGGATGGCTTTTTCGCAGGCGTATTGAGCAACGTTACCCGAACCGGATACCACCACGCGTTTGCCCTCGAAACTGTCGCCTCGGGTTTCCAGCATGGATTGTGCGAAGTACACGGTACCGTAGCCGGTTGCTTCCGGACGAATCAGGCTGCCGCCCCATGCCAAGCCTTTACCGGTCAGCACAGAGGTAAATTCGTTGCGGATTTTTTTGTATTGGCCGTATAAGAAGCCGATTTCGCGGCCGCCTACGCCGATGTCGCCGGCCGGTACGTCGGTATCCGGGCCGATGTGGCGGTAGAGTTCGGTCATAAAGGCTTGGCAGAAGCGCATCACTTCGGCATCGGATTTGCCTTTGGGGTCGAAGTCGGAGCCGCCTTTACCGCCGCCCATAGGCAGGGTAGTCAGCGCGTTTTTGAACACTTGCTCGAAGGCCAGGAATTTCAATACGCCCAAATCCACGGTCGGGTGGAAGCGCAGGCCGCCTTTGTAAGGGCCGATGGCGGAGTTCATCTGGATGCGGTAGCCGCGGTTGACTTGTACTTGGCCTTTGTCGTCCACCCAGGTCACGCGGAACATCACCACGCGCTCAGGCTCGACGATGCGCTCCAGCAGGCTTTGCTGGGTGTATTTCGGGTTTTTCGCCAAAAACGGATCCAGGCTCATGAACACTTCTTCCACCGCTTGGTGGAAAGGCTCTTGGTTGGGGTTTTTTTGTTTCAGGTTGGTAAACAAAGTATTCAAACCGCTCATTTTGATTCTCCGGTCGATAGTTGATAAGAAAGGGGAAGTGAATTTGTATGGGGGAAATATACGCCTGTTTTTTTGCGCCCACAAGGGTAATTTTTGTAAAATTGTTGACATTATCAAAATTAGATTTTTTATTTTAGATGTTTTTATTTTGTTTTGTGTTGATTTTGGGTTATTTATTGCTAATATTTATTAATTTAGAGCAATTAAATGGCTAATCAAGATTTGTAAATTTTTGTATATTTGCAAAGGCGGAGTTTTTCAGACGGCCTCGGGCGGCAAAAAAGGCCGTCTGAAAATATGCTATAATCCACACTTTGAAACAGTATCCACAATCTGCCGTTTGTAGCCGTTGCCGCGTGCGGCGGTTTGAGACGTGTTTGTCGGACAGCGCTGCCGCACAGGGCGGGCGTTGGCGGCATACACGTTTTTTGCTTGGCAGCTTGCGGCGGAAACAACAGGAATATGGACAATCCGGAAACTTTGAAAACGGCAGCGGCGCGCCTGCCGCTGACGCAGAAGCAGATGGCGACGCTGCTGGCTATGCTGGTGGCGCTGATGCCGTTTGCCATCGACACTTATCTGCCGGCCATGCCCGAAATGGCGGAAGATTTGGGTTCGAATATCCACCGCATCGAGCAGAGCCTGAGTATGTTTATGTTCGGCGTGGCGTTCGGCCAGCTGCTCGGCGGCCCGCTGTCGGACATCAAAGGACGCAAACCCGTGGCGTTGGCCGGGCTGCTGGTGCACGCGGTCAGCTTGGTGGGGCTGACTTTGGTGACGACGGCCGACCAGCTTTTGATGCTTCGTGCATTGCAGGCGCTCGGCGCGGGGCTGACGGTGGTGGTGGTTGGCGCGACGGTGCGCGATTATTACGACGGGCGGCAGGCGGCGCAGATGTTTGCGTTGATCGGCATTATTTTGATGATTGTGCCGCTGATGGCGCCCATGGTCGGCGCGCTGCTGCTCTCTGTGGGCGGCTGGCGGGCGATTTTCGGCTTTTTGCTGGCCTATACGCTGCTTTTGCTGGTGTTGGTCGGCCGCTTTCTGCCCAAACCGCAGAAAGCGGATAAAATCGGCGCGGACATTGTCGGCGTGGTGGCGGGGCGCTTTAAACGGGTATTGCAAACGCGCGCGGCGCTGGGCTATATGTTTTTCCAGGCATTCAGCTTTGCCTCGATGTTTGCCTTTCTGACCGAATCGTCATTTGTCTATATGAACCTGTACGGCGTGTCATCGCATGCCTATGCCTGGATATTTGCGCTGAATATTCTGACCATGGCGTCGTTTAACCGCATCACCGCCTGGCGTTTGAAAAGCGGCACGCATCCGCAAAGCATCCTGCGCTGGGGGATTATCGTGCAGTTTGCCGCCAATTTGCTGATGGTGCTGCTGGTATCGGCTTTGACCCTGCCGCCTTTGTGGGCGCTGGTGATGTGCGTGATGCTCTCCGTCGGCACGCAGGGTCTGATATCCGCCAATACGCAGGCGTGTTTTATGGGTTATTTCAAGCAGGAGAGCGGCAGCGCCAACGCCGTATCGGGCGTGTGCCAATCGCTTATCGGTGCAGGCATGGGCATGCTGACGACTTGGATGCACAACGGCTTAGCGCTGGTGATGCCCGGCATGATGCTGGCCGCCACGGTATGCGGCATCGCGCTGCTGTGGGGCTTGTCGCATCAGGCTTGGCTGGAAAACGATCGGAATAAAGAGGCGTTTTAAGCGGCGGGCTGGGTGTTCATCAGAAAGCGTTTAGGCCGTTTGAAAAAAGCCGTCTGAAAATATCCTTTATTTTCAGACGGCTTTTTTGCGGCTGCCGGTATGGTTTGCCTTAACAAGCGTTCAGGATAAGAGACACTTTGGGTTTGGCTGCAATGCTTAAGGTGTCAGTTGTAGGGCGGGGTGGCAACCCCGCCCTACGATTTTGAAATATCAAAAGTTATTCCGTACTTATCCTGAACGCTGGTGGCTTACACCAAAGCGGCAATTTTCCGCATCAACTCCTGCAGGGCTTGGGCGCGGTGGCTGATGCTGTTTTTGGTGTCGGGGGCAAGCTCGGCGGCGGTGCAGCCGTGTTCGGACAGATAGAAATGAGGGTCGTAGCCGAAGCCGTGTTCGCCGGCGGCTTCTGCCTGCCATTGCCCGCGCCAGATGCCTTCGGCGATGACGGGCTGCGGGTCGTGTTCGTGGCGCACGAATACGAGTACGCAGACGTAATAGCAGCTTTTGTCGCTTTGGTCGGCCAAGTCGGCGGAAAGTTTGGCGTTGTTGGCTGCATCGGACTTGGGGTTGCTGCCGGCATAGCGGGCGGACAATACGCCCGGTGCGCCTCCTAAGGCATCGGCGCAGATGCCGGAATCGTCGGCCAGGGCGGGCAGGCCGCTGTGTTTGGCGGCGTGGCGGGCTTTGGCCAGCGCGTTTTCGAGAAAGGTGAAATACGGCTCGGGGCATTCGGGCGTATCGAATTGGGATTGCGGCAATACGGTGATGTTTTGTTCGGCAAACAGGCGGGAAAATTCGCGCAGCTTGCCGGCATTGCCGCTGGCTAAGACGATTTTGTCAAACATGGTTGTTTCCTTGCCGGGCGGTTTGGCGGGAGGCCTGTATTCTGGCTTTGTGGCGCACATACAGCGCCAGGCTGGCGATTTGGCCGAATACGGCGGCCAAGGCAAACAGGAAGGATGCGACGGCAAACTGTTTGCTGCCTATGCTGAGCAGATAGCTGCCGAGCAAAACCAGCGCCATAAAAATCAGGGTGAAGAGCAGGATGCAGAGTAAATAGGTTTGGCGGGCGTTCATGGTGTTTAAGGGAAACGGAGGAAGTGTGATTATAGCGGATATGCGGCAGGCCGTCTGAAAACCAAAACGGCTTCCGCAGGGTGCGGAAGCCGTTTGATGTTGGAAGTATTTAGCGCAGCTCGGCGTGCAGGCGGCCGAGCAGGGTGGAGGCGTCGCGGCCTTTGTAGCTGCTGCCGTCTTTGTTCAGCAGGCTGACGCGGGTGCTGCCGTTGGCCAGCGGCTCGACATAGACAATCAGCTCCGGATATTGCACGGCTTGGTTGGCGGCGGATTTGCCTTTGCTGAACCAGCGGCTGAATACGCCCGGTTTTTGGTTGCTGACGGCTTCACCTTCGGCAGGGGCTTGCTGCACCAGGAAGGCGTGGCGTTCGGTATTTTGGCCGAGTACGGTCAGGCCGATGCGGTCGAGTGCGAGGGCGGTGCGGCGCCAGTTGCGCTCGTAGCTGCCGCTCAAGAGCAGGGTGTTGCCGTCAATTTTGGCCATTTCGCCGGCGGCGGATTTTTGCGGCGCAACGCTTTTACCCAGAGCGTCTTCGGCTTGTTGCGCGTCCACGCCCAGGTATTGCATGAAGCGTGCCAGGAAGGCGGCTTCTAAGTTGGGGTCGTTGGGGCGCGGCTGCCACATGGTGGTGTCTTTGTTTTTGTCGCCATACACTTCTTCCATGCCTTTGTGGGCGAAGAAGATGTCGCTGCTGCCGTTTTTGCCTTTTTCAACGCGGATGATGAATTTGTCGCGCTCGCCGGTGGAGTAGATGCCGCCCAAGCCGACTTTTTCAAACAGGCGGCGCAGGGTGTCTTGCGGGATTTTGGCGCGGTTTTCCGCCCATTCGGTTTCCATTTGGCCGATGGCGGGCTCTTCGGATTTGATGTCAAAGCCGTTTTCCTGCCAGAACACTTTCAGCAGCGGCCAGATTTCGGCAGGGGATTTGCCGTCCACTACCAGCCAGCGCTGGCTGCCGTCACGCTCGAGGCGCACGCCTTTAACTGCCTGCAATACGGCTTGGCCGGCGGGCTGCTGCACGGCTGCCGTGCGGGTGCGGCGGTTGTCCAAGTCGGTCGCGCGCACCGAGCCGCTGCCTGCGGGCAGTTGGTAGAGATTGCCCTGGTCGGGGTTGGTCAGGTCGGGCGGTACTTCCAGATTGACGATTTTGCGGGTTTGGGTTTGGTAGTCCAGCTTGGGTTGGGCCTGTTTGCTGCCGGAGCAGGCGGTCAGGCTGATGAGTGCAACGGCCAATACGGCCGGTTTGATATAGGTCATATCATTTTCCTGTGAAGATTTTCTGTGTCGGCCGTCTGAAAAATAAAGCAGTGGGTTTTCAGACGGCCTGTATCGGTAAGGCGGCGGGCAATCGGTTCCCGTGCGGGAGGCGGCTTACAGCTGCGCGGCTTCTTTCAGGGCGGCGCGGACTTTTTCCTGGCCGGCTTCGGTCAGCTCGACCAGCGGCAGGCGGACGTATGGCGCGCATTTGCCCAAAGCGGCTGCACCCCATTTCGGTGCGGCGGGGCTGGGTTCGCAGAACATGACGTTGTAAATCGGTACGAGCTGCGCGTTGAGGCGGCGGGCTTCGGCGGTGTGGCCGGAGAGGGCGGCGCGGCACATATCGGCAAACAGCTTGGGCGCAACGTTGGCGGCGACGGTAATCACGCCGCTGCCGCCGCAGAGCATAAAGGGCAGGCCGGTGGGATCGTCGCCGGAGAGTACGGTAAAGCCTTCGGGCGCGGCGTTAATCAGCTCGATGGCGCGCGCCACATCGCCGCTGGCTTCTTTGACACCGACGATATTGGGGATTTCGGCCAGGCGCAGAATGGTGTCGTTGGTCATGTTGACCACGGTGCGGCCGGGCACGTTGTAGATAATCATCGGAATCGAGGTGGCCTCGGCGATGGCTTTGAAATGGCGGTAGATGCCTTCTTGCGAGGGCTTGTTGTAATAGGGTACGACCGACAGGGTATAGTCTGCGCCGGCTTTTTCGGCGGCGTGGGAAAGCTCGATGGCTTCAAGGGTGTTGTTGGCACCGGTGCCGGCAATCACGGGGACGCGCTTGTTTGCGTGCTGCACGGTGGCTTCGATAACGGCCAGGTGTTCGTCCACCGACAGGGTGGCGCTTTCGCCGGTTGTGCCGACGGCAACGATGGCATCGGTACCGTTTTCAATATGCCAGTCGATCAGTTGGCGCAGTTGGTCGAAGTTTACGCTGCCGTCTTGATTCATCGGGGTAATCAGGGCAACCAGGCTACCTTTTAACATAATGAAACCTTTTGTGTGTGCGGTCGGTAATGGTGGGGATTGTAGCTTACTTTGCTGTTGCTGGGAAACACCGCCGGGCGGGGTTGGCGGGCGTATCGGCGGGTGATGCGGCTATTTTTGTTGTGATTTTTATTTAAAAACAGATATTTATTGGGTGTTTAAAGCGGGCGGTGCGGGCATTAAAGTATGTTAAAGTGTGTGGGTATATGTAGGCGGCGTACTTTTCAGACGGCCTGCGGCTTGCTACAATGCGCGCATACGGAAACAGGGGTGCTGCCCGTGTGCCGACGCCGAGGGGCGTGCGGTACGGGCGGCTGAGAATGACCCTTTGCACCCGATACGGATAATACCGGCGTGGGGAGTTTCGAGGTTGGATGCGTGCCGCCTGTTTCTGTTGTGGAAACAGGCTTTTGTTTTGCCTGAACGAATGGTTTTGTAAGGGAATATTATGTCTTTTGCTGCTTTATCCCGCCGCTTCGGCCCGGGCATCATCATGGCTTCTTCCTGCGTCGGCGGCTCGCACATCATCGCTTCGACGCAGGCGGGCGCGTATTACGGCTATCAGCTGGCCGGTTTGATTGTGTTGGTCAACTTGCTTAAATATCCTTTTTTCCGGATTGCGTTCGACTACAGCAGCGAGCACCGCAAAACCCTGCTGCAGGGATACGCGGAGCGCGGCCGCCTGAGCGTGCAGCTTTTTCTGGCGTTTAATCTGTTCGCCACCGTGGTGAACATCGCGGGCGGCACGCTTTTATCGGCGGTATTGCTGGGCATGATGCTGCCGCAGGGCATTCCGGCCAATGTGTTGAACGTGGTGGTGCTGGCCAGCTTTTTGATTTTGCTGTTCGGCCGCCAGTATCAGGCTTTGGACCGGATTTCCAAGGCAGTAATGCTGGGTTTGACGCTGGTGACGCTGGCGGCTTTGGTGATGGCGTTCGGTCAGCCGCCGCAGCCGCCTGTTGCCGGTTTTGAAACGCCTTCGCCCTGGGTATGGGCGGCTGTACCGTTTTTCGCCGCGCTGACGGGCTGGATGCCCGCTCCGTTGGAATTGAGCGTGTCCAGCTCGATGTGGGTGGTGGAGAAAAACCGCCTCGATCCGGATTACCGCCCCAAGCGGATGGTGGATTTCAATACCAGCTATATTCTGACCATTATCCTGGCGCTGATGTTTATGGCTTTGGGCGCGCTGGTGCAATACGGGCAGGCGGTCACGCCTTTGAGCGGCGGTAAATTCATCGGCCAGTTTGTGGATATGTATGCCCACAGCATCGGCGAATGGATGCGCCTGCCGATGACGGCGGTGGCGTTTGCCTGTATTTACGGCACGACGATTGTGGCGGTGGACGGTTACTCGCGCTGCAATATGCAGGCGGTCAACCTGCTGCGCGGGCGCGAGCCGGCGCGTGCGGAAGCCGAGCTGCGGCTGTGGCTGACGGGCGCCTGCTTGCTGGCTTTTGTATTGATTCAGTTTTTCAGCAACGCCATCGGCAAAATGATACCGTTTGCCATGACCGCGTCTTTTTTGTCCGCGCCGGTATTTGCCGCGCTCAACCTGCGCCTGGCCGCAGAGTGCAGCGGCAAACCGCTCTGGCTGATGCCGCTGGCTTATCTGGGTTTGCTGGCTTTGGTGCTGGCGGCTGCGGCTTATTTGCTGCTGTTGTAGCGCCGGAAGTGAAAAAAGCCGTCTGAAAATTGTCAAGGTTTCCTGTATTCTATACAATGCCGCCTTTACGAAAATTATCATTTATAGTCGGAGTGTCATTTCTGCTACGGCGTTGGCTCGCCTTGTATCAGAATTGACGCTCCGACTATACAGACTGAAAAGGTATTTTGCATTATGGCTGGTATGGAAAAACGGGCAGACGCGCCCGATTTGGTTTACGGTTTGGAAGACAAGCCGCCGTTTATGAATGCGCTGTTGAGCGCGGTCACGCATTTGCTGGCGATTTTCGTGCCCATGATTACGCCCGCGCTGATTGTCGGCGGCGCATTGAATCTGCCGGTGGAGATGACGGCTTATCTGGTGTCGATGGCGATGGTCGCTTCCGGTATCGGCACTTATCTGCAGGTCAACCGCTTCGGCCCGGTCGGTTCGGGCATGTTGTCTATCCAGTCGGTGAATTTTTCGTTTGTGACTGTGATGATTGCGCTGGGTACGGGCATGAAAGAAGGCGGCTTGGACGAAAATGCGATGATTTCCACGCTGCTGGGGGTGTCGTTTGTCGGTGCGTTTTTGGTGTGTTTTTCGGCCTGGCTTTTGCCGTATCTGAAAAAAGTGATTACGCCGACGGTCAGCGGTGTGGTGGTGATGCTGATTGGTTTGAGCTTGATTCATGTGGGCATTACTGATTTCGGCGGCGGCTTCGGCGCGAAAGCGGACGGTACGTTCGGCTCGATGGAAAATTTGGGCCTGGCTTCGCTGGTGCTGATTATCGTATTGCTGTTCAACTGCATGAAAAACCCGCTGCTGCGGATGAGCGGTATTGCGGTGGGTTTGATTGTCGGCTATGTTGTGGCGTTGTTTTTGGGTAAGGTGGATTTTTCCGCGCTGCAAAACCTGCCGCTGATTACCGTGCCCGTGCCGTTCAAATACGGTTTTGCATTCGACTGGCACGCGTTTATCGTGGCCGGTGCGATTTATCTGCTGAGCGTGTTTGAGGCGGTGGGCGATTTGACGGCTACGGCGATGGTGTCCGACCGTCCGATTGAGGGTGAGGAATATACAGGCCGTCTGAAAGGCGGCGTGATGGCGGATGGTTTGGTATCGGTGATTGCGACCGCACTCGGTTCGCTGCCGCTGACTACGTTTGCGCAAAACAACGGTGTGATTCAGATGACCGGCGTGGCGTCGCGCCATGTGGGCAAATATATTGCGGTGATTTTGGTGCTGCTGGGTCTGTTTCCCGTTATCGGCCGTGCGTTTACCACCATTCCCAGCCCGGTATTGGGCGGCGCGATGGTGTTGATGTTCGGCCTGATTACCATTGCGGGGGTGCGGATTTTGGTGAGCAACGGTATCCGCCGCCGCGAAGCCGTGATTGCGGCGACATCGGTCGGTTTGGGTTTGGGCGTGGCGTTTGAGCCGGAAGTGTTTAAAAACCTGCCGGTGCTGTTTCAAAACTCCATCTCGGCCGGCGGGATTATGGCGGTGGTGCTGAACTTGGTGCTGCCGGAAGATAAGACCGAGAAAGCAGTCTTTGTCGATACCGACCATCTGGAGCATTAATATCCGAGCCGCCCGCCTTCAAGCGCGGGCGGCTTTTTTAAAGGAAACTTTATGGAATACCACATTATCAACCAAGATTTGAAAATGAGCCGCCTGGTGCACGGCTATTGGCGCGCCCACAAATGGGATTTGGACACGCAGGGCTATATACGCCTGATTGAAGAAGTATTGGCAACGGGCATCAACACCTTCGACCATGCCGCCTGCTACGGCGGTTTTGCCAACGAAAGCCGCTTCGGCGCCGCCCTGAAAGCCGACAAAAGCCTGCGCGAGCGCATGACCATTGTCAGCAAATGCGGCATCTCCTTTCCCAATCCGACCTTGCCGGAGATGAAAAGCAAGCATTACGACAACAGCGCCGCGCACATTATTTGGTCTGCCGAACGCTCCGTGCGCGAGCTGGGCTGCGGGCATCTCGATTTACTGCTGCTGCACCGCCCGTCGCCGTTTCTCAACCCCGAAGAAGTCGCCGCCGCTTTCGATTCGCTGCACACGCGCGGCATCGTGCGCCATTTCGGCGTATCCAATTATCCGGCGCAGAAGCTCAATATGCTGCAATCCTATGTCGCGCAGCCGCTGGCCACCAACCAAATCGAAATCTCGCCGTTGCATATCGCCCCGTTTTCAGACGGCAGCCTGGACTACCTTTTGGAAAAACGCATCAAGCCGATGGCCTGGTCGCCGCTGGCCGGCGGCAAACTGTTTGACCACAGTGACGAACGCAGCCGCCGCGTCGCCCAAGCCCTGCTGCAGGCGGGCGAAGCCTGCAGCGAAACCCGCTTGGACACATTGGCCTACGCATGGCTGCTCAGCCACCCGGCCGGACTGATGCCGATTATCGGCTCGGGTCAAAGCGAACGCATCCGCAACGCGGCAGACGCATTGTCCGTCCGCTTCGACGACGAAGCCTGGATACGCGTGTATGCCGCCGCGCAGGGGCATGATGTGCCTTAATTTTCTCAAAACGGAAGCAGGCAGGGCAGGTGGCTGCCCCGCCTTGCTGTACGAAAATATATAGTCGAAGAGTAAGTTCTGCTACGGAGTTGGTTCGTACGGCTCAAAGAGAGGCTTGA
>NZ_BCWL01000033.1 GCF_001592185.1 Bergeriella denitrificans NBRC 102155 | reverse complement strand
TTGCGCGAATACCGGCTGCACCCCGACCAGCTTTTGCAGCCCGACCCGGTCAACCGCATGAAGTCGGAGCACCCGAACCATTGCTGGCAAATCGACCCGAGTTTGTGCGTACTCTACTACCTGCCGCGCCAAGGCAGAGACACGGGGCTGCGGGTGATGAAAGAGGAGGAGTTTTACAAAAACAAGCCGAAAAACGTCATCAAAATCGAGCAGGACCGTGTGTGGAGATACACCGGCACCGACCACGCCAGCGGCGCGATTGTCGCCCGCTACTACTTCGGCGGCGAGACTTCGGCCAACCTGTGCGACTTTTTCATCTACATGATGCAGGCCAAAGAAGATATTGCCAAAGACCCGTTTCGCGGCGTACCGCGCATGGTGATGCTCGACCCGGGCAGCGCGAATACTTCGGCGGCATTCAAAAATCTGTGTAAATCGCTGGATGTGCATGTGCAGATTAACAAGCCGGGCAATCCGCGCGCCAAGGGGCAGGTGGAAAAAGCCAACAACATTGTGGAAACGGCGTTTGAAAGCGGCCTGCGCTTTACCGAAGTATCCGACATCGACCAATTGAACGAGCTGGCGGAACGTTGGATGCGCTACTACAACGCCACGCAAATCCACAGCCGCCACGGCCTGACCCGCTATCAGGCTTGGAACAAAATCAAGGCGGAGCAGCTTATTCTGCCGCCCCCTGCGGAATATTGCAGGGAGCTGGCCATCAGCACGCCGAAAGAGGCGAAGGTGTCGCCCGATTTGGAAATCCGCTTCGGCGGCCGCTATTACAGCGTGAAAGACATTCGGGGCGTATTGGTCGGGCAGAAGCTCTTGGTGGCCAAGAACCCTTGGGAAACCGACGGCGCACGGGTGGCAACCTATGATGCCGATGGCAACGAAATCTGGCAGGCAGTACCGCAGATTGAGTTTGACGAAATGGGCTTCCGAGCCGATGCCGCAGTTATCGGGGCGGAATACAAAGGCCGGATCGATACCGTCGCGCAGCAACATGCCAAGGAGCTGGACAAATTGGCGATGGGCGCGGACACATTGGAAGAAGCGGCGGCCAAACGCAAAGGTAAGGCCGTACCGTTTAACGGCGAAATCGACCCCTACAAACATCAGGAAGATACGCTGGCCGCACGCAATACGCTGTATCTGCCGAAACAAGGCACGCAGATGGAATACAACCGTATGGAAGTAGCCGAGCAGGTGCTCTCCAAGGTGGAAATGGCCAAGCTGTTGAAACCGCGCATCGAAGCCGCGGGCGGCGATTGGAAACAGGCGGTCAGGATGCTTCAGACGGCCTATCCGCAAGGCATAGAAGCAAGCAGATTGGACGAGGCGTTCGATAAATTGATGAATGCAGGCCGTCTGAAAATTCACAGAACGGGAAGCTTATGAAAGCAGCGTTTAAACAAATCGGCAAATCCTATGCTGCCGCTGCCGCCGAAATCGGCTGCAGCAAGCCGATGTTGGTAGCGGTGGTGAACCACGGGAACTGGCCGAAAAAAGGCGCAAACGAATTGCGCGAAAAACTGAAGCAGTATTTTGAAAAGAATGGTGCGGACATCCCAGCGAGCCTGAGAAACGAGCCGGAAGCCGCACCTGCCCACCCTAATGAAAGCGAGGACAAAGAGATGTTACTACGAAAAGCGAAAATCAACCAAGCCGCCAAACAGCATTTCGGGCTGGTGCGCGACCCGTTCCACGATGAAATCCAGTCTGCCGATGATGTGTTTATGACCCCCGATGTGCGCTATGTACGCGAGGCGATGTTTCAGACGGCCTGCCACGGCGGCTTTGTGGCGGTGGTGGGCGAAAGCGGCGCGGGCAAATCGACCCTGCGCGAAGATTTGCAAGACCGCATCAACCGCGAAGGCCGCCAGATTGTGCTGATTGAGCCGTATGTGTTGGCGATGGAAGACAACGACCAGAAAGGCAAAACGCTCAAGGCGGTGCATATTGCCGAAGCGATTTTGGAAGCGGTATCGCCGGGCAGCAGCCCGAAACGCAGCCCCGAAGCGCGTTTCCGCCAAATCCACCGCGCCTTGCAGGAAAGCGCGAAGGCGGGCAACAAGCATTTGCTCTTAATCGAAGAAGCGCACGGCCTGCCGCTGCCGACGCTGAAGCACCTGAAACGCTTTTTTGAATTGAAATCGGGCTTCGAGCGGCTGTTGGGCATTGTGCTAATCGGGCAGACCGAGCTGGCGCAGAAGCTCAGCGAAAACAATCCGGCTGTCCGCGAGGTGGTGCAGCGTTGCGAAGTGGTGACGCTCCTGCCGCTGACCGACGGCAAATTGGAAGGTTATCTGAAGCACAAGTTTGCCCGCGCCGGAGCGGACGTTACCCAAATTCTGGCACAGTCGGCCATCGACGCTGTAGCGGAGCGGCTGACGGTAAAAAGCCGCAGCAGCAAAGGCACGGAGCTGCACAGCCTGCTCTATCCGCTGGCGGTTAACAACTTGGTATCTGCGGCGATGAATCAGGCGGCGGAGCTGGGCTTCGATACGGTAGACGGCGATGTGGTGCGGGGTGTGTGATGAGCGCGAAACGATTGATTACCGCCTATATCCTGCTGCTGTGGCTGGCGGTGTTGGCGATATTTTCTGCCTGCTCCCCGCAGGGTGCGGCGGCGGCAGAAGCGGCGGAGGCACACGAGGCTTGGGAAAAGGTGTACGGCGGTATGAATGAGGCCGAATTGATGGCGGGCGTGGTGTATGAGCCGATTGGAGGGTGTGATGAAGATTGAGCGGGATTACGGCAGGATTAAGGCCAAAGTGTGGCGCGAGCGCAGCGGCTGCGTATGCTGCGAGCTGTCGGATACGCAGGGGGTGTTTATTTTGCTGCTGGTATCGGCGGATGCCCTGGAAGAAGAAGCCGATGTGGTGGCTCAGGCATTGCGCTGTTTGAGCAGCGAAGATTTGAGAAAGGCGGCTTGAGATGGGAGCCAAAATCTACGCGCTGTACAAAGGGGAAAACTTGATTGATACGGGTACGGTTTACCAGTTGGCCAAACGGCAGAATGTGCAGGTCAAAACCATACGTTATTACCAAACCCCGAATTACCAAAAACGCAATCACGGCCATAACCATCGGGTTCTGGTTTTACTGGAAGGAGATTGAGCCATGAAACTACGCTGCCCCGCCTGCGGCGCGGCCATGAGCTTGGAGGTATTGATTGCCCATGACGACGCACGCGAAGCCTTGATTGCGCTGACGGGCATTTCCGACGAACTGACCCGCGCCATGCTCAAGTATCTGACCCTGTTTCGGCCGTCTGAAAAAGATTTGAGCTTTGCCCGTGTAGCCAAGCTGCTCGGGGAGCTGCTGCCGATGATACGGGCGGGGGAAATCAGCCGCGGCAGAAAAGCCTACCCCGCGCCGAGGGAAGCATGGATTTGGGCGGCCGGCCGCTGCCTCGAAGCCCGCGACAAAGGCCGCTTGACCCCGCCTCTGTCGTCGCACGGCTTCCTGCTGGAAAACATCACATTCTGGCAGCAGCAAGCCCCCGCCCCGACTCTCTCCCGTCATGACGGAGGAGGGAGCGGAGGAGCAAGAAACAGCAAGCTGCGGCAAGGCGCGGCGGCTTTGCTGGAATGGGCGGGAAACGACTGGCTGCGGCTGGAAATCGCGCAAGGGCTGACCATGCTTTCGGCGCAAAACATGAAAGGCCGTCCGGCTGCGGCGGATATGGCGGTAGTCGGCGAGATGTGGGCGCAGCGGCTCGCCGGGCGCGAAGCATGGAATGAGGAACTCGACCGGATACGCATTCAGACGGCCTTTAAGATGTTGGCCGATTTTGAAGAATGGCCGAATGTGGCCGAACTGATACGCAACCTGCCGCCGCGCCTGATACCGCGCCAAATGCTCGAGCCGCCGAAACTCGATATGGAAAAAGGCCGCCAAGCGGCAGGCCGTTTGAAAGAAGTTTTGAAACAGGCAACGAAAGGAAAAACAACATGACTGATTTAAGCCAATACAGACAAGACGCCAAGGGCAATTTAATCCCGCTGGCCAACATCAAAGAAACCGACCTGCTGCGCGATGAGCTGGTAATGGAAATAGTCGGCAAGGCGCAGGCGGTACAGGCAAATATCGCTGATTTCAAACAGCAGGCAATGGACGATATTGCCGCCTTCGCGCAGCTTTCCGCCGACCGCTACGACGTAAAGCTCGGCGGCAAGAAAGGCAATATCAGCCTGCACAGCTTCGACGGCCAATACCGCGTCAATCTGGCGATTCAGGACACGCTGGTCTTCGACGAAGGCTTGCTGGCCGCCAAAGCCCTGATTGACGAGTGTATCAACGAATGGACGGAAGGCAGCCGCAGCGAATTGAAAACGCTGATTAACGCGGCATTTCAAGTGGATAAAGAAGGCAACCTCTCCACCGCCCGCGTGCTGGGTCTGCGCCGTTTGGACATCGAAGACCACAAATGGCAGAAAGCAATGGAGGCTTTGAGCGACAGCCTGCAAGTGCATACCAGCAAGCCGTTTGTGCGCGTGTACAAACGCGATGAGGCGGGGGCGTATCAATTGATGAATTTAGATATTGCGAAGGTGTAAGAGATGTGGTTCAAACAATTGACACCGTTTGTTTTGTTGGAAAAACCCGAGGCAAGGCATTTGGAAGAATCGCTCGGCGGCAGTTGGTTTGTACCGCCGCAAGGTTTGGATCGGTTCTCCGAGGGTTTCAGTAATCCCGTACCTTTTGATTTTGACCGTGCGGTTTACGAAACCGAAGGCCGTCTGAAATTCTGCCTGAAACGCGAAGAAAAGATATTGCCGTCGGGTACCGTCAATACACTGCTTACGGATAAAGTTCTGAAAATCGAGCGAAATGAAGGGCGCACAATCGGCCGCCGCGAACGCGGGGAGTTGCGCTGGCAGATTATCGATGATTTGCTGCCGCGCGCACTGACCAACACTTCCCGCATTTACGGCATTTTTGCCGGACGATATTTGTTGGTCGACACCGCCTCCCGTAACCGTTCGGAAAACCTGCTGGTCAAGCTGCGTGAAGCACTCGGCGGATTGGAAGCCCGATTGCCACATACCAAGCAGTCGCCGGGCAGCCTGATGACCGAATGGCTGCTGCTCGGCGAATGCGGCGGCGGCTTCGAGCTGGATTGTGATGTAGCACTGCGCGGTGTGGGCAATGTAGCTCCGAAAGTACGCGTATCTCTGAAAAATTTGACTGATGAAGACGTGGTGCGCCATGCGCAAAACGGCATGACGGTTACGGAGCTGGGTTTGGTATGGCGCGACCGTATTGCCTTTGTATTGACCGACGAGCTGACGTTTAAACGTATCAGATGGCTGGATACGGTATTGGAAGAGTCCGAAGGTGCAGATGACGCGCAAAGCAAGGCATACGCCGAACAAATAATTATGTGCAGTATGCTGGAAATCATGCTGGCGGAGCTGCTGGAACAGCTCGGCGGCCTGACTGAATAGGAAGGAAAACAATGGCGAAATTAATGATTGTATTGGAAGACGTACCGGAAGGCGTGGCAGTAAGCTGCTTTGGCGAGCAACCGCCCAAAGACAAGCAGCAGCAAACCGAGGCGCAGCGCATGGCCTTTGCCATGAGGGACGCACTGCAAGAGCACGCAGAGAAACACAAAGTAAACATCCATTAACCTGAACCCGCGCGGCACGGTTTGCCGCATTTCAAAACTTGGAGTAAACCATGAATAAAACCGAACTGATTGCCGCGATTGCCGAACAATCCGGCCTGACCAAAGCAGAAGCTACCCGCGCGTTGCAGGCGTTTGAATGCGCCGTGATTGACGAATTGGCGGGCGGCGGAGAAGTGGCGTTGACCGGCTTCGGCACCTTCCGCGCCGTCAAAGTCGAAGCGCGTAACGGGCGCAATCCCAAAACAGGCGAAACCATTTTACTGCCGGCGCATACCGCTCCGAAATTTAAAGCGGGCAAGGCTTTGAAAGACGCAGTCAATCCGTAAAGCAGCCCCGTGCAAATGCCGTCTGAAAATATTTTCAGACGGCATTTTTATTTGCCATCCCATTATTTTGCGGATAGAATAATTTATAACAACATGATTATTAATGTAAAAAGTGCAACGCTGTTGCACTTTTTGAGAATTCCGCGAAAGGTAAAATGGAAACCGCCGCCCAAAAACGCAGCCGCCTGATTAAGCTGCTGCACGTTGCCAAGTCCAAGCTGCTGCTGGCCGATGGGGACTACCGCTGCCTGCTGGCCAATGTGTCTCAGGGCAAGACGAGCAGCACCAAATTATCGCTTGAAGAATTGGAGCTGGCTCTGCGGGCGATGAAGGCGCGGGGTTTTGTGGTGGCGGCCAAGCCGCAGGGCGGCGGCGCGGATATTCCGGTGTTCGAGCCGCAGGAGGATATGGCGGGGCAGGTTAAAAAAATACGCGCGCTGTGGTTGGAGCTGCACCGCTTGGGCGCGGTACGCAATCCGTCGGAGCTGGCTCTGGCCAAGTTTGTGAAGCGCATGACGGGGGTGGATTATCAGGGGTGGCTGGACGTAGATAATGCGTCAAAAGTCATCGAGCATTTGAAGAAATGGGTTTTGAGAGTCGTAGGTACGGTATGAGCATAGCGGATAACAAACGGGCGGCGGAATTGATGGTCGATTTGGAGGAGCAGATTGCGGCATGTTTGGTGTCGGTGTCGAATACCGACCGCCAGACCGCACGAATCACGGCGCGGCAGGTGTCGGCGCACATCAGCAAGCATTGGGGCGGCCAGCTTTTGTATATCCCCAAAAACCATTTGGGTAAATTGGACGAACGCGATGCGGAAATCTGGCGCAGGTTCGACGGCAAAAACCATGCGGAGCTGGCGCGTGAGTTCGATTTGACCATGCAGCAGATTTATAAGATTGTGCGCGATGCGGCGGCTCATCATCGGGCGAAACGGCAGATTGATTTGTTCGCTTCGTAGGCTTTCAAGCGCAATAGCGGTCAGGTTTTGTCCTGACCGCTTTTATATTGCGTTTCGGAATGCGGTCGAGGGTTTGCCTACCCCGCAGCCGAAACGCGCTTAAAACGCAAATTTGGGGCTTTTTTGAAACCGCCCTTCGGCCGTCTGAATTTTTAAAGCCTTTTAAAAGACCCCGCACCTGCGGCGGGCGACAATCCCTGCAACGATAAGGATAAAGCAGGGATTTTTTTATGGCTCACGAGATTTTCAGGGCGGGTACGCATACCGACAACAACGGCAGAAAGGTCACGATTACCGCTGCCGAGTTGGAACAGGCGGCCGCTGCCTACGACCCCGCGCTGCACGAAGCGCCGGTAGTGGTCGGCCATCCGGCAACCGACGCGCCTGCCTACGGCTGGGTGGGCGGTTTGAAAGCGGACGGCGGCACGCTTTCCGCCGACTTCGCCCAAGTGGACGATGATTTCGCCGGTTTGGTGCGTGCCGGACGCTATAAGAAAGTTTCGGCGAGCTTCTACCCGCCGTCCAGTCCGAACAACCCCAAGCCCGGCGTGTGGTATTTGCGCCATGTCGGTTTCTTGGGCGCACATCCGCCCGCAGTCAAAGGACTGGCGGCGGTGGCCTTTGCGGAAAACGAGGAATTTGCCCAATTCGGCGAAGCCGAACCTGAAATCCAACCCAACCCCAACCCACAGGAGAACCCCATGACCTTGGAAGAACAACTGGCGGCGGAGAAAGCCGCCCGCGAAGCAGCCGAAGCGGAAGCCGCTGCGGCCAAGGCGCAGGCTGCCGAAACAGCCGCCGAGCTGCAAAAGCTGCAGGACGAGCAGGAGCGCGATTTGCGCGAAGCCGCCCACCAACAGAATGCCGACTTTGCCGAAGGCTTGGTGAAGTCAGGCCGTCTGAAACCGGCCGATAAAGACTTAGTGGTGCGTGCGCTGGATTTTGCCGAGCACCCCGAACACTACACCGCCGATTTCGGCGAAGGCGAAGCCAAGAAGCCGTTGGCGGCTGCGCTGCGCGGTTTCTTGGCGGCGGTATTGCCCGAGTACAAACTGGGCGGCCATCTGGCCAAAGGCCGCCAAACCGTGAAACCGGCAGACTTGTCCGCCGACTTTGCCGAAGCCGCCGACCCCGAAGCCCTAAGCCACCACGAGCGCGCGCTGGCTTTGGCGGAAAAAGAAGGCATTGATTACGCCGAGGCCGCGCGCCGCACGGCTGCTGTTTAATCAAAAGTTGCGACACCGCAACATTTCAAAAAGGAAAAAACATGAGTAACGCTCATTTGAAACAACTGCGCGGTCAGGTCGATCCGGTCTTGACCCGGCTCGCTTTGGGCTACAAGCAGGCCGACTTTATCGCCGAGCGCGTGTTCCCGGTGGTATTCACCGACAAAGAAGGTGTGCGCGTGCCGGTGTTCGGCAAGGGCTCGTTTGTGGAATACGACACCGAACGCGCCGTCGGCGCGGCCTCCAACATCATCACGCTGGACAGCCCGGGCTATCTGCCGGTGGTGCTGGAAGAGCACGATTTGGCGGCCGGCGTGGACTACCGCGAGCAGGCCGAAAGCCAATACGACGAACGTGCCAAGGCCACGCGCCGCGCCGTGAAAGGCGTGCAGCTGCGCCAAGAGATTGAAACGGCGCGCCTGCTTTCCGGTAAGGCGGCTTACGAATCCGGCCACAGCAAAGACCTGTCCGCCACCAAGCAATGGAGCAACCCAGAAGCCGATGTACTGTCTGAAATCGCCGACGCCAAAGAAGTGGTGCGTGCCGCCTGCGGCGTGACCCCGCGCGTGTTGGTGGTGGGCGCGAGCGTGTTGCACGCTTTGCAGAAAAACGAAGCCCTGCGCGGCGCATTGGGCGCGAACGAGCGCAAAACGCTGCTGAGTACCGAGCAAATCCGCAATCTGTTGGATTTGGACGACATCATCGTCGGCGGCGCGGTATCCACTCCTCATGCCAAAAAACAGACCGCCGACGTGTGGGGCAAGTTCGCCAGCCTGATTGTGCGCCCGAATGCGGCCTCCGGCGGCAACGACGAGGGCGAGCCGAGCTTCGGCTACACCTTCCGCCGACGCGGCATGCCGCTGGTCGACCGCTACGAAGCCGAAGGCGGCAAAGTGGAATACGCCCGCTACACCGACATCCGCAAAGCGGCGGTGGTCGGCTCGACTTGCGGCTTTTTGTTTGAAAAAGCGATTGCTTAAATCCTGTGTCGGGCAGGAATGCCCGACCTACTTTGGAGAACCGATATGGCACAAACCAAACAAGTGGTCTTAACCGCTACCGTCAAAGCAGCCGGTCCGATTGTGGCCAACCGCTTTGTAAATTTTGAAAACAAACAGGCCAAGGCCGGCGAAGCGGTGTTGGGCGTGTCGCCTTACGACTGCGACGAGGGCGATACCGCGGCTGCGGACATCATCGGCATTGCGCTGGTAGAAGCCGGTGGCGCGGTGGCTGCGGGCAACGAAGTGGGCGCGGACGCGCAGGGCTGCGCGGTAACGGGTGCGGCGAAGGCTGCGGGCACGGCATTGACCGCGGCCGAAGCGGCGGGCGACATCATCCGCGTATTGCTGAAAGGTTAATCATGGCCAAGATTTATATTGCCAACACACCGCTGATTCTGCAGGACGAAGCGGGTAAAGACTTCCGCGTGGAAACGGGCGAAGCGGTGGAGCTGACCGACGCGCAATACGAAGCGGTGGCGGTGCACGTTAGCCCGACTTTGAGCACCGGCGAAGAGTTGGACGCGCAACAGGCAGAAATTTCAGACGGCCTACCGTCCGAAACCGATGCGGAAAGGCCGTCTGAAAACGCCGAAGCCGCACCTGCCGATACCGGCAAACCCAAACGCGGCGGCCGCCGCGCCAAAGCGGAAGCGGAGTAAGACGTGTACATCAGCCGCGAAGACTTGGCCGCCGCCGTCAGCCGCACGGAGCTGATTCAGCTTTCCAATGACGACGGCTACGGCAGCGAACCCGATTGGGCCATCGTTGACCGCGCCATCGCCTACGCCTGCGAGCTGGCCGACGGCTATCTGATGGGGCGTTATACCCTGCCGCTCGACCCCGCGCCCAGCCTGCTGCGCCCGATTTGCACGGATATTGCGCGGTGGTGGCTGCACCAGCGGCGGGTGAATGCGGCGGATTTCCCCAAGCCCTTAGAGGCGGCGCACGCCAATGCGGTGAAGCTGTTGGAGCAAATCCGCGACGGCAAAATCCATTTGGGTGTGCGTGTCGGCGACACCGCCGGGCCGTCCGGCGGTGCGGTGGAGCAAGCGCACGGCGAGCGCGGCGCGTACCAAGTGCGCGCCAACCGCCGGCAGGACTGGAGCGGCTACTGATGGCGGCGACACGACCGATACTGCTCGCCCTGCGCGACCATCTTCAGACGGCCTTGCCCGATTATGCGGTGGAGCTGTTTCCCGACAATCCCGCCGCCTACCGCTTTATCCACCCGAAAGGCGCGATACTGGTGGGCTATCAGGGCAGCCGTTTCAGCCGCCCCGACGGGCTGGGCATGATTGGCCAGCAGCGCGACATCACGCTGCACCTGACCGTGTTCGGGCGCGGCCTGCACCACGACGGCGCGGCTTTGGATTTGCTCGACGCGCTCAGGCTGGCCGTGACCGGCTACGCGCCGCCGCACTGCCTGCCCTGCCATCTGCTCTCGGAAGCCTTCCTGAGCGAAGACGGCGGCGCGTGGCAGTATGAATTGCGGGTGCAGACCGAGACGCAGCAGGTGCAGGTCTGCGCGGCAGAAAACCTGCCCAAGTTTATTGCCGCCCGCTACCGCCGCGACGGGCAGCCCTTAGATACCGATTTGAAACCCGACCCCCACCCCTAACCCTCCCCCGCTGCGGCGGGAGAGGGGGACGAGGCAGATTTGCTATTGATTTAGGAGAACAACATGGCAGCAGCATTCCACCACGGCACGGAGACCATCCGCATTGACGGCGGCTCCAATCCCGTTTACACCGTCGACGGCGCCATTACCGCCATCGTCGGCACCGCTCCGGCAGGCGCGGTCAACGAATTGACCGTGTGCCAAACCAAAAAAGACTTCGCGCAGTTCGGCACGCAAACCGCCAAGGGCTTCACGCTCCCCGACGCGGCGCACATCTTCACGCGCTACGGCTCGGGCATTGCCTACGTGGTCAACGTCTGCGACCCGGACAAACACAAAACCGCGGTACAAGGCGAAGCCTTAACCGTCGACACCGACACGCTGACCGCCCGCACCGCCCATATCGCGCTGCAGCCGGGCTACACCGTGCGCGACGGCGGCACAGAATTGAGTGAGGGCGCGGATTACACCCTTGACGCCGCCGCCGGCGAAATCGTGTTCAAAACCAAACCGGCCGACCCCGCCGTCGACTACACCTACACCGACCCGGCTAAAGTGACCGAAGCCGACATTCTCGGCGGCTTTCAGGCAGCCACCGGCAAGCGCACCGGCTTGGAATTGCTGACCGAAGGCTTCAACCGCTTCGGCACGGACGCCAAAATCATTATCGTGCCAGAATACGACCAAACCGCCGCCTGCGCCGCCGCCATGATTGTGCTGGCGGAAAAACTCCATGCCATCGCCTACATCAACGCCCCCAAAGGCACCGGTCTGTCGCAGGCGATGGAAGGACGGGGTCCTTCCGGCAGCATTAATTTCAACACGTCCAGCGACCGCGCCCAGCTTTTTTATCCGCACGTTACCGGCTTATTGGGTTTGGAAAGCCTTGCCACCCACGCCGCAGGGCTGCGCATGAAAACCGATGTGGAAAACGGCTATTGGTACAGCATTTCCAACCGCGAACTTTTGGGCGTCACCGGCGTGGAAATCGGCCTGACCGCCCGCGCCGACGACCCGCAGAGCGAAACCAACCGCCTCAACGAAAAAGGCATCACCACCGTATTCAACAGCTACGGCACGGGCTACCGCCTCTGGGGCAACCGCCTGGCCTGCTTCCCGAGCGTGACCCACATCAAAAACTTCGAAACCGCCCAGCGCACCGGCGATTTGATTGACGAGAGTATCCGCCGCGCCGAGCTGCAATACATCGACCGCCCGATTGACGACGCACTCTTGGACAGCCTGGTGGAAACCGTGCGCACCTATCTGGGCACGCTGCGCTCCATCGTCGGCTTCAACGTGGGCTTGGATTACGACTACGATTTGGCCGACGCCTTCAGCAAAGGCCAGGTGCCGATTGTGTACGACTACACGCCCAAGCTGCCTGCCGAGCGCATTACCAATACCAGCGTGCTGACCCGCAAATATCTGGTCAATCTGGCCGGTACGAATTAAGGCCGTCTGAAAGGAAAACAACATGAGCCAAATTAACGCCATTTATAACGCCAACGTCTATATCGACGGCAACAACCTCTTGGGCAAAGCCGCCGAATTCAAACTGCCGGAAATGGAAATCGGCCAAGACGAATTCAAAGGCTTGGGCTTGGCCGGCACCATCAAACTGCCCAACGGCGTGGAAGCTCTCGAAGGCGAAATTACGTGGAACAGCTTCTTCCCCGAAGTCGCCAAACGCGCCGCCAACCCGTTCAAAGCGGTGCAGCTGATGGTACGCGCCAACTACCAGACCTTCGACGCGCGCGGCTTGGCGCAGGAAGTGCCGCTGGTGACGTTTGTCACCGCCGTGTTCAGCAAAAACGCGCTGGGTGGCTACAAACCCAAGGAAAAGGCCGAGTTCAGCAGCACCTTCCAAGCCACCGAAATCCGCCAAATGCTCGACGGCCGCGAAGTGCTGTATTTCAACGCCCTGACCAACGCCTACCGCGTGGACGGCCAAGACGTACTCAGCCAAATGCGTAAAAACATCGGCGCGTAGGCCGTCTGAAAAACCGACCCGGAACAAGAAACACCCTGCTTTGTGGCAGGGTGTTTTTTTTAAAGGCTTTTAAAAGCCGCGCGGTTTCAGACGGCCTAAACTGACATCCGACATGCGGGATTCGTCCGGCCGCCCCGCACGGCCTGTTTTTGAAAAAGGATTGCAAAAATGACCCAAGCCAAACAACTGCACAGCGAGATGGGTATCAGCCAAGACGTGAAACTGAAATACCCGGTACGCCTGCCGACGGGAGAGGTGTTGGAGAAAGTGAGCGTGCGCCG
>NZ_BCWL01000032.1 GCF_001592185.1 Bergeriella denitrificans NBRC 102155 | reverse complement strand
TCTTAATCCTTGTCCCAAACTCACGTTAATTAAAAAAACAAGCCGTCTGAAAAACAGCAGGAGAAATCTTGCGGTTTTTCAGACGGCCTTTTTTGCTTTTTAATCGGCTGGGGAAGAGTGGAGGATTATTGCAATACGGCGGGAGCGAAGCGCAAAATCGTATCGCGCAGGGCGATGAGTTTGCCGTGGAAGAAGTGCGATGAACCGGCAATGGCGATAACGGGCAGGTCTTGCGGCTCGGCCCAGGCCAGTGCCTTGCCGATTTCAACCACTTCGTCTTCCGCGCCGTGAATCAGCAGGGTTTTGGTGACGTCGGGTACGGCCTGCGGCTCGGGGCGGTCGCGGTAGTGGTGTACGGCCGGGCCCATCAGCAGCAGCAGGTCGGGGGTGCGCGCTTGGGCGGCGAAGGTGGCGACGTAGCCGCCGAATGAGAAGCCGGCCAGGGCAAACTCGGGGGCATCGGGGTGTTGCGCGCGGGCGTAATCGATGACGGCCAGGCAGTCGTCGGTTTCGCCGCGGCCGTAATCATGTTCGCCCTGGCTGTTGCCGACGCCGCGCAGGTTGGGCAGATAGCAGTGGAAGCTGAGCTGGGTCAGGGCTTTGGCGGCGGTTTGGATGACTTTGTTGGTGTTGGTGCCGCCTTGAAGGGGATTGGGGTGGTTAATCACGGCCACGCCGCGTGCCTGTCCTTGCGCAGGCAGGTAGATGGTTTCCAGCAGCCCGGCGGGGCCGCTGATGTGGATGAAAGTCGGTTTAAGCATGGGTAATCCTAATCGGTAGTGCGGGGGCAGGCCGTCTGAAAACGGGCTTATTCTTCGGCGCCGTAAGGTCGGTTGCGTTTTAACAGAATACGCACGGCGCCGTCGTTGTTAGCGCGCGGCTCGACATAGGCCAATACGTCGGGGTGTTGCATCAGCCAGCGGCGGGTCATGTTTTTGAGGACGGGTTTGTAGCCCGAGGAGCCTAAGCCGCTGCCGTGGACGATTTCGCCGCATACGCCGCGCCGTTTGACGAATTCGATAAATTCGTTGAGCACCTGCTGGGCTTCTTCTTGGGTGTAGCCGTGCAAATCGACATCGGCCACCACATCGTAATGGCCGTTTTTCAGGCGCTGCAGGTCGTTTTTGCCTTGGCCGTTTTTGCTGAACGATGCGGGTGGTTCGTCCCAGTCGGTGCTGCCGTGGCCGATGTAGAAATAGTCTTCTTCCGCCAAGGTCTGCGCGTCTTTCGGGCGGGGCTTGAGCGGGCTTTTGTCGCGCGGGGCTTCGTAGCGCTGCGAGTTTTTCAAAGGGGTTACGCCGCCGACTGCTTTGGCGAAGTCCCATTCTTCTTCGGCGCGTTTGCGCTCTGCCTGCTCGGCGGCGGCGCGCGCTTCGGCATCTTTTTTCGCCTGCTTGCCCAAGGCTTTGAGGGTGGCTTGGAAATCCGTGCTCATGTGTGGTCCTATTTTCTCAAACTGATTTGGTCGGACAGGCCGACTTCGTGCGGATTGATGCGGGCGGTGTCTTCCTGCCCCAGCCCGATCAGGCGGCGCAGGCGGGTTATGTAGGCGTTGACATCCAGCCCGCGGCCGTAGCGCTGCGCCTCCCACAGGGTTTCGGCCAGCGCGTCCATCATGTCATGTTCGGCGCTGACCCAGTCGCCGTTGTAGCGGGCGCACAGGGTTTGGTGGATATGGCGGATGCCGGGCGGCTGGTCGATGGCGGCCTGCTCCTGCAGCGACAGGTGCAGCGACATATGCAGAAACGGGTTGCTTTCGCCGTCTTCGGGCTGCCAGGTTTTGTCTAAATATTGCTCGATGTCGGCAAGATAGCGGTGGTATTCGGGGTGCGCTTCGATAATCCGCAGGGCTTTCTGCTGCAGGCCGTCCAAGCCCAGCGGCTGCAGGCGCTGCTGCCAGACGCCGGCGAAAAAGCGGCGGACATCGTGGGTGTTGACATCGTACATGGTATTTCCTGCTGCCGCGCCGGTGCGGGCTGTGGGTGGTCGGGGTTGCGTAAAAGCCGTCTGCCCGAAAAGGGGAGACGGCCGGTATTTTAACCGCTTTTGCGGCAGGGATACAGTAGGCAGCGGGTTTTCAGACGGCCTGAGTGCGCAAAAAGGCCGTCTGAAAATGCGCGGGGATTATTGTTTTTTCAGGCTTTTGGATTTGACTGCGGCAATCGCGCCGTCGATGCCTTTCTGCTTAATCAGCTCGCTGAACTGGTTGCGGTAGATGGTGACCAAGCTGGCGCCGTCTACGCGGAAGTTGTAGATTTTATAAACAGAGCCGGATTTGTAGAGCTGGTAGGCCACTTCGTATTTACTGCCGCTTTTGGTTTGGAGCTCGGAGAATACGTCGAAGCGGTTGCCGTTGGCCGTCATTTTGTTGGGCAGGATTTTAACTTGGGCATCGGCCGCGCCGACCAGGGCGGAATGCGCGTACATGGAAATGATCATGTCTTTGAATGCGGCGGTGAAATCCGTTTTCTGCTTGGCGGAGAAGTTTTTCCACGGCGCACCGACAGCCATGGCGGAAATGCGTTCGTAGTCGAGATAGCGGTCGGCATAGCTTTCAATCTGCTTGATTTTCTGCGCTTCGCTCAAAGAAGCATTGCGCGCGATTTTCAAGATGGTGTCGATATTCTGCTGCACCTGGCTTTGGGCGGGATGCTGCGCGGCGGCAGCGTAAGGCGCAACAATCGCCATCGGCACGGAGAGTAAAAGGGCTGCGGATAAACGGTTCATTTAAAATCTTTCGTCAGATAAGTGGCATTATTGTAGATGCGGGAAGCGGGAAAAGAGTTTAACGGGATGTAAAAGCACGCAATGCCGTTTGAATGATTGCGAAAAATACTTTACAAGCGTAAAGGCGGTTTTTATAATTTTGGAATTGTTTGATTACTGCCCGGGTGGTGAAATTGGTAGACACAGGGGACTCAAAATCCCCCACCGCAAGGTGTGTCGGTTCGAGTCCGACCCTGGGCACCAAAATACGGAAAACCGCATGAAACGATGGTTTCATGCGGTTTTTGCTATGATTCCGATACCCTAAAGAAGCCAGCCATGCCGAATATGATTTCCACCGGCCGCGCCGAGATTGAGTGGCGCAGCGAGAGTACGCAGAAGCCGCCCCGTGCGGCCGTTTATCTCAGCCATGCCAATGCGGAGCAGGTGTTGAAAGCCGCCCACGCGCATACGGCAACGGTATGGACGGGCGATTTTCATAATGCCAAACAGGTATTGGCGGCCATGAAAAAGCGCGTCCGCAAGCCGGGCAGCCGCAATCAGCATGCCGATATTCAGACGGCTTTTCACAGCCACAGAATGCGGCAGGCGCAGCAGAGCAGGGTGTTGAATATGCTGGCGGTGGAAATCGGGTGCGGCTTCAGCCTGGAGTTGCCGCGTGCGCCGGATGTGGCCGGTGCGTTGGCGGATGTGTACGGCGCGGCCAATGATGAGCCGTTTTTGCTGCCGCTGAACCGCCTGCTGGGTTTTATCGGGGCGCATGAGTGGCACAAAAAAGGCATTGTGCTGCCTTGCCTTGAAGCCGCCATCCATGTGCCTTTCGGCGTGTTTTCCCCTTTGCGCGGCGAATATTTGGACTTGATTGCCCAAGCGCCGCTGCCTGCGGATATTCAGACGGCCTTCGATATCGGCACAGGCTCGGGCGTGATTGCGGCTTTGCTGGCCAAGTGCGGCGTGGCGCGGATTGTGGCGACCGACAACAACCCCAAAGCGCTGGCGTCGGCGCGCGCCAATCTCGAACGCTTGGGCTATGGCGCGCAGGTTGAGGTATGTGCGGCGGATTTGTTCCCCGAAGGGCAGGCGGATTTAATCGTCTGCAACCCGCCCTGGCTGCCCGCCAAGCCCACTTCGGCGGTGGAAACGGCGTTGTACGACCCCGACAACGCCATGCTGAAAGGCTTTTTGAGCGGCGCGGCGCAGCATTTGACGCCCGGAGGCGAAGTGTGGCTGATTATGTCGGATTTGGCGGAACACCTGCACCTGCGCGCGCCCGGGTTTTTGGCGCAATGTTTTGCCGAAGCGGGGCTGGAGTCGGTCGGTCAGCTGGATACCCGCCCCAAGCACGCTAAAGCGTTTGCCCCGGATGACCCGCTGGCGTTTGCACGCAGCCGGGAAACCACCAGTTTGTACCGCCTTAAGGCTGCGCTTCAGCCCTAAGGCCGTCTGAAAAAGGATGCCGTACCGGATTTGCTGGAAAGTGTGTTACACTGTGGGCGTCTTTTTCTTTTGAGACAAAAGCTTGACGGAGTGCGGTTTTTGACCGCCGAGATTGCGTCTTTGGTTTGATATCGGACCTACAACGCAAAATCCGTTGAACCTGATGCAGTTCGTACTGCCGTAGGAATCAAGTTTATCCGAAATCTTGCCGCTTCGGCGCTTGGGCGCAGAAGCCTTTTTCATCATAAGATTTTTGATGGCTTGATTTGTTATGTGAGCCATGAAACAAGGATTTTATGATGAGCCAATCTGCAAATCAAACCCCGATTTATCCCCCCTCTCTTTCTTTGCACGAGCAGGAAGCCCGTGATTTGACCCGTATTCTTCCGGCTTCCCGCAAAGTCTATATACAAGGCTCCCGGGCCGATATTCAAGTGCCGTTTCGTGAAATCAGTCTGACCGATACGCCGACTGCGCTTGCCGCAGGCGGCGCGGAGAAAAATCCGCCCGTTTTGGTGTATGACACATCGGGCGTCTATACCGATCCCGCCGTATCCATCGATTTGAACCGAGGTTTGCCCAAATTGAGGGAAAACTGGATTGCCGAACGTGACGACAGCGAAGTGTTGGCAGGTCTGTCCTCGGCATTCGGGCAGGCGCGCCTGCAAGACAGCCGCACGGCAGACATCCGTTTTGCTCACATCGCCAAGCCCCGCCGTGCCAAAGCCGGTAAAAATGTCACCCAGATGCACTATGCCCGCGCCGGCATCATTACGCCCGAGATGGAATACATCGCCATTCGTGAAAACGGGCGGCAGGCGGCGGGTACGGATATGCGCCGGCATAGCGGCGGGCCTTTCGGTGCGGAAAACTGCACGCCAATCACCCCGGAATTCGTGCGCCGGGAAGTGGCGGCCGGGCGGGCCATTATCCCTTGCAACATCAACCATCCGGAATGCGAACCGATGATTATCGGGCGCAATTTTTTGGTGAAAATCAACGCCAATATCGGCAATTCGGCACTAGGATCAAGTATTGAGGAAGAAGTCGCCAAAATGACGTGGGCGACGCGCTGGGGTGCCGATACCGTGATGGATTTGTCCACCGGCAAAAATATCCACGAAACCCGCGAATGGATTATCCGCAATTCGCCTGTACCCGTCGGTACGGTGCCGATATATCAGGCGCTGGAAAAAGTGGGCGGCGTAGCGGAAAAGCTGACGTGGGAGATTTTTAAAGACACGCTGATTGAGCAGGCCGAGCAAGGCGTGGATTACTTTACCATTCATGCCGGCGTGCTGCTGCGCTATGTACCGCTGACCGCCAACCGCCTGACGGGCATTGTTTCCCGCGGCGGCTCGATTATGGCGCAATGGTGTTTGGCGCATCATCAGGAAAACTTTATCTACACGCATTTTGATGAGATTTGCGAGATTGCCAAGGCTTACGATGTGTCGTTCAGCCTGGGCGACGGTCTGCGCCCTGGCTGTATTCAGGATGCCAACGACGAAGCGCAGTTTAGCGAGCTGAAAACTTTGGGCGAATTGACCGAACGCGCGTGGGCGCATGATGTACAGGTGATGATTGAAGGGCCGGGGCATGTGCCGATGCACATGATCAAAGAGAATATGGATTTGCAGCTGAAGCATTGCCACGAAGCGCCGTTTTATACGCTGGGCCCGCTGACTACAGACATCGCCCCCGGCTACGACCACATCACCAGCGCCATTGGCGCGGCGATGATCGGTTGGTACGGCACGGCCATGCTGTGTTATGTCACGCCGAAAGAGCATTTGGGTTTGCCCAATAAAAAAGATGTGAAAGACGGCATCATCACCTATAAAATCGCCGCCCATGCAGCCGATCTCGCCAAAGGGCATCCGGCGGCGCAGGTGCGTGACAACGCGCTGTCCAAGGCACGCTTCGAATTCCGCTGGGAAGACCAGTTCAACCTCTCGCTCGACCCCGATACCGCACGCGCCATGCACGATGAAACCATGCCGAAGCAGGCGCACAAATCGGCGCATTTCTGCTCGATGTGCGGGCCGAAATTCTGCTCGATGAAAATCACCCAAAACGTGAGGGAATATGCCAAAGGCTTGGAAGAGGCCGAAGAGGGCATGAAGCAGATGACAATCAAATTCAAAGAAGAAGGCGCAAAGCTGTATCACAAAGTGTAAGCCGAACGGCCGATTTGGCCGCATACGCCTAAAAAAGCGCAGTCAAATGCGCTTTTTTATTTTTTGCACGCAATCGGGCCGTCTGAAAAACAGCATTTTTCAGACGGCCTGCCGCAGATGGGCTTGGTAGCGTTCGGCCAATCCGTAGAGAATAATGGCGGTCAAGCCCCAGATATCGTAATGGCGGTAGGATAAAGTCGGTGTGCTGATACGGTGTCCTTTGGTCTCCAGCAGTCGTTCGCCGTAGCGGGCGGGGTTGAGCGCATCGGTCAGCGGCAGGTAAAACACTTCGGCCACTTCGCGGCTGTCGGGTTGCGGCTCGGGCGGGTTGCGGCCGCAGTAAAGCGCTGGTACGGGGTGGACTTCGTAGCCGCTGGGCGTGTAATGCGGCGGCAATACGGGAAAGGTCTGCCAAGCGTCGGCGGGCAGTCCGGTTTCTTCGCAGGTTTCTCTCAGTGCGGTTTGGGTAAAGTCGGCATCGCCGGCTTCGCGCCCGCCGCCGGGCAGGGCGATTTGCCCGGTGTGGTGGCGCAGCGTGTCGGCGCGGCGGGTCAGCAGCAGCTGCCATTGCGTGCCGTCGTGTACCACGGGCAGCAGCACGGCGGCCTGACGCCATTGCCGCGCTTCTTCCTGCAGAATGCGGTTACGCAGGGTTTCGCGGGCGACGGGGCTGCCGGCGGCAAGGCTGAGAAAGCGGGTCAGTTCGGATGTCGTCATCATATCGGTAGGTGCAATAAAGGGCATACAGCGGGGCGGCAGATACAGCCGATAGGCAAATATTACCTTAGCTTTACGTTTGCGGAAATCAACAAAACAGGCCGCTTGTGATAAAGTTAGCCCCGTTTGCAAGCTGAAAGGCCGTCTGAAAATCAGACGGCATCAAAACAAGAAGGATAAATTATGTTGTCGGCCCGTACGCGCCTGCGCGCGCTGGCGTTGGCAGTGGGCATGGTGTTTGCTGCGCAGGCATCGGCCGCTGCGGATGCCGCTCCCAAGCCCCAAGTCGAAACCAAAAAAATCATCGAGCGCAAAAGCCGCACCACGCCCGAGCAGCGTGAGGCGGCGAAGCAGCGGCGTGCGGAAGCCAACCGCCGCGCCAATATGCTGTTTTCCCTGCTAGGCGGCGAAATGGCGCTGCAAAAGGGCAATTCGGGCATGGCGCTGGCAACCTATATGGCGATACTCAACCGCAGCAAATCGCCCGACGTAGCCGAGCGCGCTCTGGAAATGGCGGTCTCGCTCGATGCGTTCGAGCAGGCGGAAACCATTTATCAGAAATGGCGCGAAATCGAGCCGGAAGCCGGTGAGGCGCAGCGGCGTATGGCCTGGCTGCGCGATTTGATGACGGGTAAAACCGATCAGGCGGTATCCGGTTTGAATGATGTGTTGGCGCACGCAAGCGAAGAGCAGACCGGCCGGATTTTCCTTTTGCTGGCGCAGGCGGCTGTGCAGCAGCCGGATTTGGCAGAGAAAGCGGGTAAGGAAGTGCACAAAGCGGCGCTGCGCTATCCCGATATGCCGGAAGCGGCGATTGCCGATGTGATGTACAGCGCGCAGATGGGCAAGGAGCGGCACGCAGTGGCGGCCTTGCAGCGGCTGGCGGCTTTGGATGCGGAAGTATCGCCGCCGACATGGCTGGCCCTGCGGCTGGTCGGCCAGCGCAAACCCGCCGTGTTAAACCGATTTTTTGCCGATACCGATACGCAAAACCTTTCTTCAGTATGGCAGGAGCTGGAAATCAGCAGCCTGGTGGCCAAAGGCGAGCAGGAAAAAGCCTACAGCCGTCTGCAAACCCTGCTGAAAGCCAATCCGAATGCGGATCTGTATATTCAGGCCGCGCTGCTGGCTGCCGCCCGCGATGAAGATATGGCAACAGTCACGGGCTATCTGGACCGTGCCTACCGCACCGGCACGCTCGAGCAGCAGAGCCGCGCGGCGGTTATCGGCGCGATGCGTTATGCCGACGATAAAAAATTCGAACAGGCCAAAACCTGGGTAGAAAAAATCAACGCGCCCGAATATGTGTTCGACAAAGCCGTATTGAGCGCGTCTGTTGAAGCGGGGCTGGGCAATTATCAGGCCGCTTTGATTGAAGCGCGGCGCGGGCAGCAGCTTTCGGAGCAGCAGGGGCGTTTCTTCGGCGGCACGGATTTGCAGCGCGTGTATCTGTTTGCGCTGGTGAAACACGATAAGCCGCAGGAAGCCCTGAAAGAGCTGAATACGCTGGGCGCCAAAGTGATGAAGCGCCGCGACTCGGCCGAGCGTTTGCCGGATATTCTGTACCAACGCGCCATGCTGTATGAGCGTCTGTCGCGCCATGAAGAAGCGGTGGCCGACCTGCGCCGCTATGTAGCGATGAACCCGAACAGCGCCAACGGCATGAATGCTTTGGGCTACACCCTGCTGACCTCGCCCAAGCACGCGCAGCATCTGGAAGAAGCCTTCCGCCTGATTCAGGCGGCATACCAGCTTGAGCCGGAATCCGCCGCCATCAACGACAGCATGGGCTGGGCGTATTACCGCAAAGGCGATGCCGAAGCCGCACTGCCTTATCTGGAATACGCCTACCGCAGCGAGCCGGATGCTGAAGTGGCTGCGCACTTGGGTGAAGTGTTGTGGCAGACGGGCGAGCGCGCCCGCGCGGAAGACATCTGGCGCGACGGCCTGCAGCGCGAGGGCAATACCGCCTTGCTGAAAGCCACCATGCAGCGTTTCGGCATTGCCGTTCCGCCCGTCAAAGCCGCACCGGCCGCGAAAAAAGCAGCCAAGCAGGGCAAATAAACCGAATCAGGCCGTCTGAAAAATGCCGTAAGCGTTTTCAGACGGCCTGTTGCACAATTTAAACGGAAAGATAACGGGCGATATGCCGTCTGAAAAAATACAGTCGCCTCAATTTAACTAAATGACTGTGCCGCCAAAGTTTTTTTTCAGACGGCTTGCCCCGAGTAGATGGGATACTTTTATGACGTTCAAACTTTTTACAGCCGCCGCACTGTCGGCATTACTGGCCGCCTGCGCGACTACAGGCGTACCGCAGCAGGGCGGCTGGGCTGCTGCCGACGATGTAGGGGATTTTGCCGCAGACGGCCGCCTGGCAGTCAAAATCGAAGAAAAAGGCTCGTATGCCAATTTCGACTGGACTTACCAAAACCGCGTGCAAACCATTGATGTCAACACGCCGTTGGGGACGACCGTCGGCCAGCTCTGTCAAGACGCGCAGGGCGTATTGGCCGTGGATGCCAAAGGCCGGGTGTATCAGGCGAACAGCGCGGAAGAGTTGAGCGAATCGCTGCTGGGCTTTTCTCTGCCGGTGCAATACCTGCATATTTGGGCAGACGGCAAACGCGTTGCCGGCGCGCCCTACAGCCTGCTTTCAGACGGCCGTCTGCAGCAGTTTGGCTGGACCATCAGCCGCACCGTCAATGCCGAGGGGCAGCCGCGCGTGTTGCAGCTGGAAAGCGACCGATTATCGCTCCGGCTGGTGTTTGATGAGGTTAATACCCGTCCGGCCGCTTCGGCGCAAACCCAATGCGCGGCGCGCGCTTGAAGGAGCAGGTTATGAACATTCCGCCGCACGCGCAGGCTTTCCCCGCGCCGGCCAAGCTGAATCTGGATTTGCGTATCACCGGCCGCCGCGCCGACGGCTATCACGAGCTGGAGAGCATTTTCCGCCTGATTGATTTGCGCGATACCGTTTATCTGGCTTTGCGCGACGATGCCGAAATCATCATGCACACGCCGGTTGCCGGCGTGGCGCCCGAGCAGGATTTGGCCTACCGCGCCGCTGCCTTGCTGCAGCAGCACAGTGGCACGCGGCAGGGCGTGGAAATCTGGTTGGAAAAAAACATTCCGATGGGCGGCGGCTTGGGCGGCGGCAGCTCCGATGCGGCCACAGTGTTGCTGGCTTTGAACACGCTGTGGCAGTGCGGATTAAGCCGCGATGAGCTGATTGCATTGGGCGCAAAACTGGGCGCGGATGTGCCGTTTTTTATTTTCGGCCGCAGCGCGTTTGCCCGCGGCATCGGCGAGAAGCTGGCGGAAATTGATTTGCCGAAACAATGGTATGTGGTGGTGCGCCCCGATGTACACGTCGCCACCGCGAAAATTTTTGCGCATCCCGACTTGACACGCGACAGCAAACCGAGCATAATGCCGACTTTCCAATCGCTGCAGCCTTTTCGTAACGATATGCAGGCTGTGGTTTTTCGGGAATATCCCGAAGTGCGGAAAGCCTATTCCGAATTATCCGCCTATCGCGGCGCATTGATGACCGGCTCCGGAGCCTGCCTGTTTGTGCCGTTTGATAATGAGGAAGAGGCGTACAATTTGTACCGGCAGATTTCAAAATCTTATGAAGCATATTACGCGGCAGGGCTCGATACCCACCCGCTGTTTCAATAAGGTTGCGGAAACAGTTGGGGAGTCGTCAAGCGGTTAAGACACTGGATTTTGATTCCAGCATGCGAAGGTTCGAATCCTTCCTCCCCAGCCAAAAGTTTCTACTGCTGGGGAGTCGTCAAGCGGTTAAGACACTGGATTTTGATTCCAGCATGCGAAGGTTCGAATCCTTCCTCCCCAGCCAATCCTTTTGGGGAGTCGTCAAGCGGTTAAGACACTGGATTTTGATTCCAGCATGCGAAGGTTCGAATCCTTCCTCCCCAGCCATACAGGGCGTACAGGTTAAGCTGTACGCCCTTTGCATTGCGTGTTGCAAAAGCGACAATCCGTCGCGGAAGCACTTGGTTTTGCGAAGAATACTGCGTATAATGTCGGACTTGGCAAAAAGCCGCAAGCCGAAGGAAGCATGATGTTTTCCGAGCAAATTTCAAACAGACAATCAGGTGAAGAAGATATGGCCGCATACGACAGTTTGATGGTGTTTACCGGTAATGCCAATCCGGAATTGGCGCAACGCGTGGTAAAACATCTGGGTATTTCATTGGGAAATGCCTCTGTAACGAAATTTTCAGACGGCGAAGTGGCCGTAGAGCTGCTGGAAAACGTGCGCGGCCGCGATGTATTTATCCTGCAGCCGACTTGCGCGCCGACCAATGACAACCTGATGGAAATCCTGACCATGGCGGATGCGCTCAAACGCGCATCCGCAGGCCGCATTACCGCAGCGATTCCGTATTTCGGCTATGCCCGCCAAGACCGCCGTCCGCGCTCCGCCCGCGTGCCGATTTCCGCCAAGCTGGTAGCCAATATGCTGTATTCGGCCGGTATCGACCGCGTATTGACCGTGGACCTGCACGCCGACCAAATCCAAGGCTTTTTCGATATTCCGGTGGACAATATTTATGCCACCCCGATTCTGCTGAACGACATCAAGCAGCAGCGTATCGAAAACCTGATTGTAGTCAGCCCCGATGTCGGCGGTGTCGTGCGCGCCCGCGCAGTCGCTAAATCGCTGAACGTAGATTTGGCAATTATCGACAAACGCCGCCCCAAAGCCAATGTGGCCGAAGTGATGAACATCATCGGCGACGTACAAGGCCGCACCTGTCTGATTGTCGATGACATGATCGATACCGCCAACACCTTGTGCAAAGCCGCTTCCGCCCTGAAAGCGCGCGGCGCAGACCGCGTATTGGCTTATGCCTCACACGCCGTATTCTCAGGCGAAGCCGTCAACCGCATCGCCTCTTCGGACATCGACCAAGTCGTCGTAACCGACACCATTCCGCTTTCCGAAGCGGCCAAACAATGCGAACGCATCCGCCAAGTAAGCCTGGGCGGTTTGCTGGCTGAAACGGTGCGCCGTATCAGCAACGAAGAATCCGTCTCATATCTTTTCAACGAAGATGTGATGACAGGCGGCATGATTTTGCCGTAAACCCGAAGCCGTCTTAAGCTGGTCGCGGCCGATGACGGCGACTTTCTTTAATTTGTTTTATTTTAGGACTTTATTATGTCATACGAAATTCAAGCTACCGTTCGCGAAGAACAAGGCACTGGTGCGAGCCGCCGCCTGCGTCGCGAAGGCCAAATCCCTGCGATTCTGTACGGTGAAGGCCAAGATCCGGTTGCCATCGCAGTCGATCACAAAACCGTATATTACGCACTGGAAAAAGAATCTTTCCACACTGCACTGATTAAACTGTCTCTGAACGGCGCTACCCAAGATGTTATCGTACGCGATTTCCAAATGCACCCGTTCCGCCAACAAGTGCAACACATCGACTTCCAAACCGTTAAAGCCGACCAGCCGCTGCGTATCCGCGTACCGCTGCACGTGGTGAACGCCGAAAACTCCCACGCCGTGAAGCTGCAAGGCGGCCGCGTATCTCTGCTGAACACTTCAGTAGAAGTATTGGCTCTGCCTGCCAACATCCCGGCTTTCCTGGAACTGGATTGCTCTTCAGTTGTTGCCGGCGACATCCTGCACCTGTCAGACGTGAAACTGCCTGAAGGCGTGACCAGCGTTTCTCTGAAACGTAACGAAAACCTGGCTGTTGCCACCGTTACCGGTAAAAAACGCTAATCGGTAGGTATATTCGGATTATCCGCCCGTTTTCCTGACGGATTTCGGGCGGAAAATCGAAAGATTGAAAAATCTCCAATCCTGTTTCGGGGTTGGAGATTTTTTGTGTTTGGGGGAGAGTATGAGTTTGTGCTTGGATAGGTCTTAGCCACTCGTAGGCAAGGCTTTATCCCGGCAAAACCTCGCTGCTTCCGGGTTAAATTTAGCCTGTATATTTCTGTTTCTTAGGAACGCGCCCCA
>NZ_BCWL01000031.1 GCF_001592185.1 Bergeriella denitrificans NBRC 102155 | reverse complement strand
GCTAACGCCGTAGCAGGATTTAAGTTCTACGACTATAAGCTACATAGGATATATTTGATGAAAACCTTACTGTTACTGCCCGCCCTGCTTCCTACGCTGGTTTTTGCCGAAACCGCGCAACCCATACAACCCCCCGCCCCGGTATTTTTCGATACGGATCCCGCCGATAACATGCCGTCTGAAAACCTGCCGGAAAGCGATCAACCCGCTCCCCCTGCATTTTCAGACGGCCTTACGCGCGGCAATTCTTTGGAAGCACAGATTAACCGCGCCATGCTTGCCCGCGATTGGCCATCTCTGCCGCCGCTGCTAACGCAATATGAGCAAACACCGGATTACGATACCACGCTCTACCGCTATGCGCTGGGGGCATTACGGCGTTCGCAAATGCGCCATGACGAGGCCGTTTCGCTCTATCGGGACATTCTGGACGAACAGCCCGGTTTGGTTTATCCCCGTTTCGATTTAGGCGTGATGTTGTTTGAAAACAAACAATATCGTGAAGCTGCCGAAGCATTGCAGCAGGCTCAAGCCAAGCTGCCACCCGCCATGCATCGGATTGCCGGACAATATCTGGCTGCCATACAAAAAGCGCAAAGCTGGCAGCCGGACATTTCGCTGCAATACGAGCAAACGGATAACGTCAACAACGCCGCCGACGCGCGCACCATCGACATCAACGGGCAAACTTGGCAGAAAACCGCCGACAGCCTGCCGCAAAGCGTCCGCGGTATCCGCTACGGCTTGGGCATATCGCGTGAGAAAAACCTGCGCGGCAATCATTTTGCGCGTCTCGAAGCACAAGGCAGCGGCGTGCATTATTGGGACAATCAGGAATACAACGAGCAAACACTGCGGCTGGCGGCCGGTTATCGGTTTCAAAACAGCCGCTCCGCTTGGGGCATAATGCCGTTTGCCGAACAAAACTGGCTCGGCGGCGGGCGCTACAGCCGTGTAACGGGCGCGGGCGCAGATTACAGCCGCCGCTTGAACAACCAATGGCGGCTGATGTTCAACGGCGGCCAATATTGGAAACGCTACCAAGATGAGCGTATCGCCGCGCGTTACAACAGCCGCACGCCCTATCTGGGGGCAACGCTGCTGTATGCCGCCACACCCGCTTGGCTGCTCTACGGCGGCTTGGATTGGAATCACGAGCTGACCCGCGAGACCGAACAGGCATCGGTACGCAAAGGATTACGCATCGGCACGGTCAAAACCTTTTCAGACGGCCTCGGCATCCGCGCCAATCTGCGCTACGGCCGCCGCACCTTCGACGCCCCGGGTTTGCTGGTTTATGAATTCAAGCGCAAAGACCATGAATATCAGGCCAATGCCGCACTGTGGCACAATAAAATCCAATGGAAAGGCTTGGTACCGCAACTGAATTTCCGCTATCAGAAAACCGACAGCAACATGAGCGGCTTTTACTCCCGCAAAAATACGCAATGGTTTATGAGCGTGGAGAAGCGGTTTTAAAATTTATAGTTGGAGAAATTACTCTTCGACTATAGTGGATAGCATAGAAAGATATATCGTGAAATTCCTAAAAAGCAGAAATCTTTATTGCCGTCATTAGCTTCGCAAGCCCGCCTTCCATACCAAAAAAGCCGTCTGAAAAATACTTTTCAGACGGCTTTGATTCATCTAATGACTACTTATCATGAATGCCTGCTTAATTCGCCCATTCCTGACGCAGCTTGCGGGTAACGTTCATCATGGCTTGCAGCTGCTCGACGGTTTCTTTCCAACCGCGTGTTTTCAAGCCGCAGTCCGGGTTGACCCACAAACGCTCTACCGGCACCACTTCCGCCGCCTTGCGCAGCAGATGTTCGATTTCCGCTTCGGTCGGCACGCGCGGGCTGTGGATGTCGTATACGCCCGGGCCGATGTCGTTGGGGTATTTGAAGTCGCCGAACGCAGTCAGCAGTTCCATATCCGAGCGCGACGTTTCGATGGTGATTACATCGGCATCCATAGCGGCGATGGCGGGCAGGATGTCGTTAAACTCGGAATAACACATATGGGTGTGGATTTGCGTGCTGTCTTCGCAGCCGGTCGACGACAGGCGGAAGGCTTCGCTCGCCCAAGCCAGGTAGGCATCCCAATCGGCGCGTTTCAGCGGCAGGCCTTCGCGGATGGCGGGTTCGTCAATCTGAATTACTTTGATACCGGCTTTTTCCAAATCCAATACTTCGTCATTCAACGCCAAGGCGATTTGTTTGCACACGGTGGCGCGCGGAATGTCGTTGCGCACGAAAGACCATTGCAGAATCGTTACCGGGCCGGTGAGCATGCCTTTCATCGGGCGTTTGGTCAGGCTTTGCGCGTAGGTTGACCACGCTACGGTCATCGCGTTCGGGCGGCTGACGTCACCGAAGATAATCGGCGGTTTCACGCAGCGGCTGCCGTAGCTTTGTACCCAGCCGTATTGGGTGAAGGCAAAGCCGCTCAACAGCTCGCCGAAATATTCCACCATGTCGTTGCGCTCGGCCTCGCCGTGTACCAACACGTCGATGTCCAGTTTTTCCTGCTCTTCCACCACCAGCGCGATTTCTTTTTTCATCGCCGCTTCGTAGTCGGCCGCACTCAGCTCACCTTTTTTAAACGCGGCGCGGGCTTGGCGGATTTCGGTGGTTTGCGGGAACGAGCCGATGGTTGTGGTCGGCAGCGCGGGCAGGTTCAGCCATGCCTGTTGCGCCTTAATCCGCTCGGCAAACGGCGATTTGCGCCGGTCGGCATCGGCAGGCAGATCCGCCAAGCGTTCGGCCACGTCGGCACGGTGGATTTCGGTGCTGGCCGCACGCGAACCGGCGGCGGCACGGCTGGCGGCCAAATCGGCGGCAACGGCTTCGCGGCCTTGGTTCAACGCAGTTTTCAAAACGCGCAGCTCATCGGTTTTCTGCAGCGTGAATGCCAGCCATGAATACAGATCGGGCTTATCGGCTTTCAGTTTTTCCTCTACCGACAAATCATAAGGCGTGTGCAGCAGCGAGCAGGAGCTGGAAATCCACAAACGCTCGCCCAGTTTCGCTTTCAAAGGCTCCAAAACGGCCAATACTTGCTCGAGGTTGGCGCGCCAGATGTTGCGTCCGTCAATCACACCGGCAGACAAAACTTTGCCGTAGTCGACAAACGCGTCCAGCTGCTCCGGCGCGCGTACCAAATCGATATGGATACCGTCGACCGGCAGGTTTTTCAGACGGCCTGCATGGGCGGCAACCGAACCGAAATAAGTGGACAACAGGATTTTGGCGTCAGCTTGGCTCAAGGCGGCGTAAGCGGTTTCATACGCATCCAGCCATTCTTGCGGCAAATCCACCGCCAGCGCAGGCTCGTCGATTTGAATCCATTCCGCGCCGGCCTCTGCCAAAGCGGTCAGGATGTCAACGTAAACCGGCAGCAGCTTCGGCAGCAAATCCAAACGGTTGAACGCGGCTTGGCCTTTTTCTTTGCCCACCCACAGGAAGGTCAGCGGGCCGACGATGGTCGGTTTGGCATTCAAGCCCAATGCCTTGGCTTCTTGCAGCTGCTGCACATAATGCGCAGCGTTGGCTTTGAATTCGGTGTCGGCGTGGAACTCGGGCACGAGGTAGTGGTAGTTGGTGTCGAACCATTTGGTCATTTCGATGGCGAATTGGTCTTTATTGCCGCGCGCCAGTTGGAAATATTGTTCCAAGGTCAGGTTTTGGCTGTCGAAGCCGAAACGCGCCGGAATCGCGCCGGTCGCCACCTGCAAATCCAAAATGTGGTCGTAAAACGTGAAATCGGCAACGGCAACGAAATCAGCGGCGGCCGCGGCCTGGTGTTTCCAGTTTTTCTCGCGCAAACCTTTGGCCACGTCCAACAGCTCTTGTTCGCCCGCTTCTTTGCGCCAGTATTTTTCCTGGGCAAATTTCAATTCGCGGAATGCGCCCACGCGCGGGAAGCCTGAAAAATGCAAGGTAGTCATATTTATTCTCCTGTTTAATCCATTCAAAGTGAAAAATTTCGGTTGGGGCCGTCTGAAAGTATTTAAGCCCCGTGTAGGTTAGGTTGCAAACCCAATGCCGGAAATCCTAAAGTTTTGTCGGGTTTACAACCCAATCTACCGTGTTACGCCGCATCAGCTTGCGGGCGCACACCCAAAATATGGCAGATGGCATAAGTCAGCTCGCTGCGGTTTAAAGTGTAGAAATGGAAATCCTTCACCCCCTCGCGCGACAACACTTTCACCATATCGCTGGCCACGCTGGCGGCCACCAAGTTTCTTGTACCCTGGTCGTGATCCAAACCCTCATACATCCGCGCCAGCCAGCTCGGAATCTTCACATTGGTCACTTTCGCCATTTTGCCCAATTGCCTGAAATTGGTTACCGGCAAAATGCCCGGTACGATTTCGGCATCAATGCCCACCGTCACGCAGCGGTCGCGGAAGCGCAGATAGCTTTCCACATCAAAGAAAAACTGGGTAATCACATGGCTTGCGCCCGCATCGACTTTGCGTTTCAAATTAATCAAATCGGCCTGCGCGGATTTTGCTTCCGGGTGTACCTCGGGATAAGCGGCCACCGAAATCTCAAAATCGGCCACATCGCGCAGCAAGGCCACCAAATCCGACGCATAAAACGGCTCTTTCGCCTGATAACCCGCCGGTTCGTCGCCGCGCAGGGCGACAATGCGGCGGATACCGCTGTTCCAATAATCCTGTGCAATCCGGCGCAATTCTTCCGGCGTGGCATCAATGCCGGTCAGGTGCGGCGCGGCTTCGATGCCGGTCTGACGCTTGATGTTTTTCACAATATCGTGCGTCCGCGCCCGCTCGCCGGAGTTGGCACCGTAGGTAACGGAAACAAATTTCGGGTTCAACACTTTCAAGCGGTCAACCGAGTTCCAAAACATCGCAGCCATTTGCTCGTTTTTCGGCGGAAAAAATTCAAAAGAGACATTGATATCGCTGCCCAATTCAGCCAAATTATGATTCAGCGCATTAATTTCTTTCGCGTAACTCATGTTTCTCACCCTCTCAAACGGCTTGTTGTCGTGTGTTGAGGCTCATATTATGTCCGCCGAAAATATTAGTCAATTTACAAATTTTACAGATTTATATGAATTTAATTAATTCAAATATCCGCAAGCGAGTAAGAATATTGATAAATTATGATTTGAACTCAAAAAGTTAATAAAAAAGCCGTCTGAAAAATACCTTGATTTTTCAGACGGCCTGTTCATCAATACAGCATAATTTGCGTGATGAAATATTATCCTATCAATATGAATAAAATCGATACAACAGTAAACTCAAATAAGAAATCCACAGCGTTGGCTGCGCCTTGCATCTTCCTTATTTAAATCTACTGTATTCTAAAGGTGGCTGAGCATAGTCGAAGCCGTCTGAATTTTGCTGTAACCCAAACGAGGCTTAGCCTTCGCTCTGCCGCCTGCCACAGCCGCGCCCTAGCGGCGGCGCCATACTGCCTGCATATCCCGCAAAAAGCGCGGCTCGCGTTTGAGCAAGTAAGCCATCAGCGGCAGATTGCCCACGGCCACAATGCCGTAAAGCAGCGTAATGCTGTCAAACAGCATCAGCAGCAGCGCGCTCAATACCGCCGCGCACACCATAAAAATACCGTTTACAATATTGTTCGCCGCCACCGCATGGGCGCGGAAGGTTTCGCTGGAAGCCGTTTGCAGCCAGGTATAAAGCGGCACGGAGAAAAAGCCGCCGAAAAAGCCGATGCAGAGCATGGCCAGCATCACCGGATAAGCATTGCCCTGCGACACAAACCAGCCGATGCCGTTTAAGCCTTCAAAGCGCTGCCCGTGCGTCAGCCACACCAGCAGCAGGCCGCTGATGCTCAAACCCACCGCGCCGGCCGACACCAGCCCCAGCACCAAACGCCCGCGGCTGAGCTTGGCACACAATACCGATCCGGCGGCGATACCGACGGAAAACAGCGCCAGCATCAGGTTAAACACATTATCGTTGCCGCCCAGATGGATTTGGGTAAACGTCGGCAGCTGGGTGGTATAAACCGCGCCGACAAACCAAAACCACGAAATCCCGATAATCGCGGTGAACACAGGCTTTTCCGCCACCGCTTCCCGCATCAGCGCCATCGTGCCTTTGGCGATATTCAGCTGCAGGCGGGTGTGCGGCACTTTCGCGCCGACCCGGGGCATAAACAGGCTGGCCAGCGTACCCGCCGCTGCGAACGCCACCACCACCATGCCCACGATATGCGGCGGAATGCCCGCCACCGCCGTGCCCAAAATCTGGCCGAACAAAATGGCGAGAAACGTACCCGATTCAATCAGACTGTTGCCCATCACCAGCTCTTTATCGTTGAGATAATCCGGCAGCACCGCATACTTGAGCGGGCCGAACAGCGTGGATTGCGCCCCCATGCAAAACAGGCAGAACAATAAAAGCGGCGCGGATTGGATATAAAAGCCGAAAGCCGCCACCGACATCACCACGATTTCCAGCACCTTAATCCAACGCGCCAAAACCGCTTTGTCGAATTTGTTGCTCAGTTGCCCCGAGAGTGCGGAAAACAGAAAATACGGCAAAATAAACAGCAGCGCGCCCACATTCAGCATCTGGCTGGCGGGCAAAATGTCGTTCTGCCCCAGCCCGTAAAAGCTAATCATCACAAACAGCGCGGTTTTAAACACATTGTCGTTGAACGCGCCGAGAAACTGCGTGGCAAACAGCGGCGCAAAACGGCGGCTGGTCGGAAAATTCAAATGGTCTTTTTTCACACTCATCGCGCCTGCTCTTTATCCTTGCCCCGCTGCTCCACGGTGGAATCATCGTCCATCAGAATGCGGTGCGCCGGCCCTTCCAAATCGTCAAACTGGCCGCTTTTGCCCGACCACCAGAAAAAATAGCCGATAATCAGCGCCAGCAGGATGCTCATCGGTATCAGAATAAACAGACTTTCCATCACATGATTCCCGTCAAATCGTTCAGCAGCAGCACCTTGCCCTGCAGCGTCAGATACTCGTTGCGGATGCTGCCGACCGGCGTATCCCCGTCGTAAAGCGTGACACGGTCTTTTTCCACCCGCCACAGCAGCGCCGCCTCCAACGACTGCAACGGCCTCAGCAGCGCAACCGCTTCCTTATCCTGCGGCGCTTCCTCGCTTTGCAGCTTCACCACAAAGCCGCCGCTTTGCGGCCGCTCCGCAGATTCATCGTCGGCCGTCATAATCAAAAAGCCCAAATGGCCGCCTGCCTGCGTATGAATACTGAAATAATGCATCTTTTACTCACTTTTCCTGCCGTCTGAAAAATCGTTTCGCCGCATATCGGGCGGCTTTTTCAGACGGCTTTTTTTAACGAGCAGCCTTACGCCGCTTATTGACACCGATTATTGGTTTTCGCGTATCCAGCCTAGCCAGCGTTCAAACAGCGCGGGATCCAAAGCCGCGATGACCGAGCGTTTGAACACATGCTCCCCGCTCCAAAAGTCATCGCCTTCCAAAGTATCCAGGCAGCCGCCCGCTTCCTCGAAAATCAGCGCGCCCGCCGCATAATCCCACAGCTTCTGCCCGCCGTGCACATACACATCGTAGCGGCCGCAGGCCAGATAGCACCAATCCAGCGTGCTGCTGCCCATGCTGCGTATCGTGCCGAAAGGCGCGAGCGTGTTCATGCGGCTGGAAAGTTTGCCCGAGCGCAGATATTTGATTTCCACGCCCGCGATGGCTTCGTTGAGCTTTTTGTGCACGCGGCGCAGCGGCAGGCGCGTGCCGTTGAGAAACGCCCCTTTGCCGCGTTCCGCCGCAAAACACTCACCGCTCACAGGATTGTAAATCACGCCGAACTGTGCCCGCCCGCCCTGCACATAAGCCACGGAAATCGCAAAATGCGGCAGGCCGTTGACAAAATTATTCGTGCCGTCGATGGGATCGACCACCCACAGCCCCGTTCCATGCTGCTGCCACAAATCGGTCTGCTCCCTGACCGTCATTTCCTCGCCGAGCATGGGGCAGTCGGCAATCAGCGGCAGCGCTGCCGCAAACGCCTGCTGCGCCGCCAAATCCGCCTCGCTGAGCATACTGCCGTCTTCCTTACGGTAGGCCGGCGTATTCAAAAAACGCGGCATCACCTCGGTTTGCGCGATATGGCGCACCACGTTTTGCAGTTGGTGTAACACTTTTCGTCCTCAAATATTGCCATTTCGGCGCAAAAACGCCATCATAGCGGCTGCCCGCCCCGAAGCGCCCCGCGCTCCGACACGGCGGCCGATTTCACCGTTCCCGTGCATTATACGCCAACCGCGACGAAACACTATGCCCCGCTTCTACCTTGACAGCCCGCTTGCCGCCGGCCAAACGCCGGACCTGCCCGACAATGTCGTGCGCCATTTAAACGTCCTGCGCCTGAAACCCGGCGCCGACATCACCCTGTTCAACGGCAACGGCAAAGCCTACCCCGCCCGCTTAACCACCCTGGAAAAACGCCGTGCCGCCGCCGAAATCCTCGGCGAAGACGAGCGCAGCAGCGAATCTCCGCTTGATATCACCCTGGTGCAGTCCGTCTCCAGCGGCGAGCGCATGGATTTCACCCTGCAAAAAAGCGTCGAACTGGGCGTGAACACCATCCAGCCCGTCATCAGCGAGCGCTGCGTCGTCAAGCTGGCGGGCGAGCGTGCCGACAAACGCATTGCCCGCTGGCAGGAAATCGTCATCTCCGCCTGCGAGCAAAGCGGCCGCAACACCGTGCCCCAAGTCCTGCCCCTGCTCCCTTTTCAGACGGCCTTGCAGCAAATGCCGTCTGAAAAAACCAAGCTCCTGATGAGCCTGAACCGCGCCCAAACGCTCAACCGCATCACCCCCGCCCCCGAAGGCCTGATTTTCATGGTCGGCCCCGAAGGCGGCTGGACGGAGCAGGAAGAACAGCAAGCCTTTGCCGCCGGCTTCCAATCCGTCACCCTCGGCAAACGCGTGCTCCGCACCGAAACCGCCGCTCTGGCCGCCATCGCCGCCATGCAGACGCTGTGGGGGGATTTTACGGCGTAACGCCGCTATAGTCGAAGAACTTAATTTCTCCGACTATATATTAATTCTGTATCGATTGTCGGGCGGGGTTGCGACCCCGCCCTGTCTGTTTCGCTTTTTAAACGTTTGTCTATATAAAATGCCGTCTGAAAATGCCGCTCGGGGCGCGTATCAATGATACGCGCCCCGAGCGGCTTCGGCTTGGCAACCACAGATTTTCGGCTGCCTATTGCCGGAACTTACACATGCGGGTTCATCAGATTTTCCGGCGACAAAATCCGGTCCAGCTCGGCTTCGCTCAACAGGCCGCGCTCCAAGACGACTTCGCGCACGCCTTTGCCGGTTTCGGCGCAGATTTTGCCGACGATGTCGCCGTTGTGGTGGCCGATATAAGGATTGAGATACGTTACCAGGCCGATGGAGTTGAACACGTAGCGTTCGCAGATTTCGCGGTTTACCGTAATGCCGCCGACACATTTTTCCGCCAAGTTCACCGCGGCATTGCCCAGCAGCGAAATGGTTTCAAACATACATTGCGCGATGACCGGCTCCATCACGTTGAGCTGGAGCTGGCCGGCTTCGGCGGCGAAGGTGATGGCGGTGTCGTTGCCGATGACTTTGAAGCAGACTTGGTTGACCACTTCGGGAATAACCGGGTTGACTTTGGCCGGCATAATCGACGATCCGGCCTGCATTTCCGGCAGGTTGATTTCTTTCAGGCCGGCGCGCGGGCCGGATGAGAGCAGGCGCAAGTCGTTGCAGATTTTGGAGAGTTTCACGGCGGTGCGCTTCAATGCGCCGTGCACCATTACATAAGCGCCGCAGTCCGAGGTTGCCTCAATCAGGTTGGGCGTGAGCGTGCAAGGCAGGCCGCTGACGGCGGAGAGCTTGTCCACCACCAATGCGGCGTAGCCTTTGGGGGTGTTGACGCCGGTGCCGATGGCGGTGGCGCCGAGGTTGACTTCCAGCAGCAGGGCGCGGGTGCGGTCGAGGTTTTGGATTTCTTCGTCCAGCAAAACTTTAAACGACAAAAATTCCTGCCCCGCCGTCATCGGTACGGCATCCTGAAGCTGGGTGCGCCCCATTTTCAATACGTCTTTAAACTCTTCGGCTTTGCGGGCAAAGGCGTCGCGCAATACGCCCAGTTTTTCCAACAGCTCGCCCACGCTGTAATACACGGCCAGGCGGAAACCGGTCGGATAGGCATCGTTGGTGGACTGGCTGGCGTTGACGTGATCCATCGGGTTTACGATGTCGTAGCGGCCTTTTTCGTGCCCCAGTGCTTCCAAAGCCAGATTGGCGATGACTTCGTTAGTATTCATATTCACCGAAGTGCCCGCGCCGCCCTGGTAAACGTCGGAAGGAAACTGGTCCATGCAGCGGCCTTTAAACAACACTTCGTCGCACGCTTGTTCAATCGCCGCAGCAATTTCAGACGGCACCGCGCCCAATTCGGCATTGGCCTGCGCCGTGGCCTTTTTCACCATCACCATGCTGCGGACAAACAGCGGCACATCGGAAATTTTCTGCGTGGAAATCTTAAAATTCTCCACCGCGCGCAAAGTATGGATGCCCCAATAAGCATCTGCGGGAATTTCACGCTCGCCCAGCAAGTCGTGTTCGATACGGACAGTCATCTTCAGCCTCTGCAATCATCATTTAATAAACGGGCATAACGATAGCCCAGTCTGCCGCACTTGTCTATCGCCGCCGCATGAATTTTCCCGCGCAGACCTGCCCGCACGGCCGTCTCGTATTACTTTACGCCGCATTCCACTATATAATGGCATTTTTTCAGACGGCTTTTTCCATGAGCAGCGATTTCAGCGCATTACTGCACCAAAAAATCAGCAACGCCGACTACCGGCGCATCATCGGCGACAACCTCCCCGACCTAAGCGATAGCGAACAACGGCTGCTGCACGACATCCTGCAGCAATTCGCCTTCGATGTCGTCCAAGCGCAGGCGCTGGCGCAGGCCGTATTACAGCAAATCCGCTTCGACCCCGACGCCTTCCACATCGACAGCGACGACGAAGACATCACCGGCGTCTGCCCCCACTGCATCAACCCGCCCATGCCGCCCCTGCGCGACTATCTCGCCTGGCGCGAAAAGCGCGGCTGACAAACCATTCAACACACAGGCCGTCTGAAAACCCAAGCGGAACCGAAACAAGGCAAAAAATATAGCTAGGGGGCTAGAACAAAGACGATTTGAACAATTAGGTGGGTTAAACGGTACAGCTAATAAACAGAATCCAGTTGGTATAAAAAATAGTCGGAGAACCGATTATTTAGATGCTGCGGATAAACATTTAAAAGCAAATGGAAGGATTTGTTAAGGAGATTTAATGGGAAAATTCCATACTAGAAAGAAAGGGGAGGCCATCATCTTCAAATTAAAAGAGAATATGTATACTATAGCTCAACGCTTAGAAGGGCAAATTGTACGTTTTTTTGATATCGTCAAGAAAGATATGGAGTTTGATAACTTAGATTTAAACAATATATCCATCCTCTTTGAGGTAATGGTTGCTACAACTTTTGTTGAATCAAAATTTGCCGTTGGTAAACCTAAAAATGTAAAACCTAATACTAGATCATATGTTCATTATTGGATTTCACCATATACTTCAATGGATGATAATTATAAAGGAGTGAATGGTTCGTTTCCTTTTTTGGGCGGGAAATTAGTTGATTTTAGCAATGAATATTTCTACGAGGCAGATGCTCCTATTGTTAAAGCTAACTTAGATGTTACTAACGATAGAGATTTAATTGAAAAATACGAATTAACTAATATGTGGGGAGAGGCTATTATAGAGCGTTTGGTTAGATATTTTGAGACTGGTATTGACCGAGATGATCTTAAATTTGAAGTATTTCCTCTGTTATGGGATGACAAAGAAAAATTTAGACCATTGACAAGTAGATTACCTTTACCTTTGAGATAATGTTTTTTCAAAAAGTAATTACGGTCGAGGTGAGAAAAATTAAAGTCATTTAGATGAGAGTTATTTGGCATAAAATACCATTTAAAATGGTGATTTTTCATCCTTTTATTCTTCAATCATTTATTGGAAGCATTCTTTTAGAATAGGTAGCATTTTTGCTAAAATAAATAAAACCATGTTACAAACCGACAACCTGACCGCCCAGCAGCCGCAGCGCATCATCAGCGCCCAAAGCGTCTCCGCCCAAGAAGAGCTGCTGGAGCGCGCCCTGCGCCCGAAAACCCTGAGCGACTACATCGGCCAAACCAAAGCCAAAGAGCAGCTCGCCATCTTTATCCAAGCCGCCAGAAAGCGCGGCGAAGCGCTCGACCACACCCTGCTCTTCGGCCCGCCCGGGCTCGGCAAAACCACGCTGGCGCACATCATCGCCAAAGAGCTGGGCGTCAACCTGCGCCAAACCAGCGGCCCCGTATTGGAACGCGCCGGCGACCTGGCCGCCCTGCTGACCAACCTCGAGCCGCACGACGTTTTGTTTATCGACGAAATCCACCGCCTCAGCCCCGTAGTAGAAGAAATCCTCTACCCCGCGATGGAAGACTACCAGCTCGACATCATGATCGGCGAAGGCCCCGCCGCCCGCTCCGTCAAAATCGACCTGCCGCCCTTCACCCTGATCGGTGCCACCACCCGCGCCGGCATGCTCACCAACCCGCTGCGCGACCGCTTCGGCATCGTCGCCCGCCTGGAATTTTACGAAACTGCCGACCTCGCCACCATCGTCGCCCGCTCCGCCCAGCTCTTACAACTGGAAATGGGCGCCGAAGGCGCGCAGGAAGTCGCCAAGCGCAGCCGCGGCACACCCCGCATCGCCAACCGCCTGCTGCGCCGCGTGCGCGATTACGCCGAAGTCAAAAACAACGGCTTTATCGATGCCGCCACCGCCGACGCCGCCCTCGGCATGCTCGACGTCGATGCCTGCGGCCTGGACGTGATGGACCGCAAATTTCTCGAAGCCATACTGCACAAATTCAGCGGCGGCCCCGTCGGCCTCGAAAACGTCGCCGCCGCCATCGGCGAATCCACCGACACCATCGAAGACGTTATCGAACCCTACTTAATCCAGCAAGGCTTCCTGCAGCGCACCCCCCGCGGCCGCACCGCCACCGAACGCGCCTACCGGCATTTCGGTCTGAAACAGGAGAAATAAAGTGTAAGAAATCCTAGCGTTG
>NZ_BCWL01000030.1 GCF_001592185.1 Bergeriella denitrificans NBRC 102155 | reverse complement strand
ATATTATTCAGAAAATAAAAAAGCCGTCTGAAAATCGCTGTTGCCATTTTCAGACGGCTTTTTTGATAAGCGCTTTTACACTTCAATCTTATTCGGCGTAAAGGTTTCCCATTTATTGCACGCCGGGCAGTGCCAGAAAAATACCTGCGATTTGAAATGGCAGTTGCGGCAGCGGTACATCACGCTTTTCTGCAGCTGGCGGCCGATAACCGAGCGCATCATGTCGGCATCCGCTTTCCAGGCCGGGCTCATATCGCTGAGTTTTAGGCCGAGCAGGCGGTACACGCCGTTTAAATCCGGCTTTTTACGCACCAGTTCCACCGCCGTTTGCGCGGCTTCGGTTTCGCCTTTGAGCAGCAGCGATTTTTCGTAAATCACGTTAATCAGATCCAAATCGGGGAAGGTCTGCATAAAGCCGATTAAGCGGCTCAAGCCCTCTTCCTGCTTGCCTTGCGCGGCGTAGGCTTCATACAGTTTTTCGCCGACCATGCTCAGATAGGCGTGGTTTTGCTGCTCGATGGCGCCGTAGGCTTCGACGGCGGCGGCAAAATTACCCTGCTTGGCTTCGATGTCGCCCAAAATCATATTGGCGCGGCTGCATTTTTTATTCGCTTCCAACGCCTTGGCAACATTGTAGCGGGCCACGTCGAAATTGGATTTAAACAGCGCCGCCTGCGCCAATTCGCAATAAAACTGGGCGATTTCAAACTGATAAGTCTGCTCGTTGCGGCTCAGCTGTTGCGCCATTTCGATGGCTTTTTCCCAATCGCGATCCTGCTGGTAAATGCTCATCAGGTGCTGGCGGGCTTCACGCGCCATATCGCCGCTTTGCAGCTCCAGAAAAATCTGCTCGGCGCGGTCGACCAAACCGGCGCTCTGGTAGTTTTGCGCCAGCTCAAACAGCACGCGCTCACGCTTGTCGCCCACGGTATCGGGCGATTCGAGCAGCGCCTGGTGCATATTGATGGCGCGGTCGTTTTCACCGCGCTGGCGGTAGAGTTTGCCCAGCGTCAGGTTCAAATCGTAAGACTGCGGCTGCTGATCCACCACTTCGGCCAATTCGCGGGCGGCACGGCCGTTGTTGCGGTCAACGAGGGCATCGAGGCTTTTGTAAAAACCGGCCGGAATGCTTTTCGCCTGCTTCAACACGGTTTTCATATCGACGCGCGCGGCAAACCAGCCCATCGCGAAAAATACCGGCAGCAGGATAATCGGCAGCAGAATCATCCAGAGTTCGTTATCCATCATCTTCCCTAATGTGTGCGGTTATTCGGCGGCGGCAGGCGCTTTGGCAGCGGCTTCCGGCGTGGCGGCCTGCACATCCTGCTCGCTGATGCGCGCGTGTTTTTTCACTTCGGCACGCAGGCGGTTGTTTTCGCTACGCAACGCCAGCAGGCGGCCGAACAGGGCAAACAGCCCGAACACGATGCCCACCACAAACGCGCCGAACAACACCACAATCAGCGGCAGCTCTACCGGCTGGCCGGGCAGGTAAAAGAAGGACACGCTTTGGGTATTGCTGACGGCCAGTAGCAGAAACACCAGCAAAATCAAAATCTTGATAATCGTATAAATCATCTTCATCACAGTCTCCGTAAAGGGCGGCGGCGCGTGATGCGCCAAGCGGCAGACGGGCTTCAAAAGGCCGTCTGAAAACAGATTGGCAGCTAGTTTAAACGATTTGCGCCGTTTAGGATAGAACGCGCCGCGCTTTGCCCGCCGATGCAGCGGCCGTTTCCTGCCCGCCGCCGCACGAAACGGCCGACAATTTCACGCCGCCCACTTGCCAAAACCATAATCTAGGGCGTATTGTTTAGCCTTTACGTTTTTTCCAAATTTCCGTTTTCTATTGAGTTGAGAATAAGATTAAGAAAGGCCACATCATGAGCAGACCCGTTCCCGCCGTATTCGGCAGCGTATTCCATGCCGAAATGCCCGTTATCGCTTTCCAAAACGGCGCCTGGCAGCCGGTCGAATGGCAGTCTTCGCAAGACCTGACCTTAGCCCCCGGCGCACACGCGCTGCATTACGGCAGCGAATGTTTCGAAGGCCTGAAAGCCTTCCGCCAGGCCGACGGCAAAATCGTGATGTTCCGCCCGACCGCCAATATCGCCCGTATGCAGCAGAGCGCCGACATCCTGCATCTGCCCAAGCCGGAAGCCGAAGCCTTTCTCGATGCGTTGATTGAATTGGTCAAACGCGCCGCCGACGAAATTCCCGATGCGCCCGCCGCACTCTACCTGCGCCCGACGCTGATCGGCACCGACCCGATTATCGGCAAAGCCGGCGCGCCGTCCGACACCGCGCTGCTGTACATTCTGGCTTCGCCCGTAGGCGACTATTTCAAAGTCGGCTCGCCCGTGAAGATTTTGGTGGAAACCGAAAACATCCGCTGTGCGCCGCATATGGGTCGCGTCAAATGCGGCGGCAACTACGCCTCGGCCATGCCGTGGGTATTGAAAGCCAAAGCCGAATACGGCGCAAGCCAAGTGTTGTTCTGCCCCAACGGCGATGTACAGGAAACCGGCGCGTCCAACTTTATCCTGATTAACGGCAACGAGCTGATTACCAAGCCGCTGACCGATGAGTTCCTGCACGGCGTGACCCGCGATTCGGTGCTCACCGTAGCCAAAGATTTGGGCTATAAAGTGACCGAACGCAACTTCACCGTAAGCGAACTCAAAGCCGCTATTGAAAACGGCGCGGAAGCGGTATTGACCGGTACGGCTGCCGTCATTTCTCCGGTGACTTCGTTCATTTTCGAAGGCCAAGAAGTCGAAGTGAAAAGCCAAGAGCGCGGCAACGCCCTGCGTAAAGCGATTACCGATATCCAATTCGGCCTGGCCGAAGACAAATACGGCTGGCTGGTCGAAGTGTGCTGATGCACGCGCCTGCGGCAGACAGCGGTCCGAGCTCCCGCTTCCTGCCCGGCTAAACCGCCCTTTTTTCAGACGGCCTTGTGCCGTCTGAATTATTCTTGGCAGGCCGTCTGAAAGGCGCGTCCGACTTTATCCTGATTAACTGAGACCTATGGTGAAAACCGCCTACATCCCCTCCTCCGGCATCCGCCGCATTCCCCATCTGCGGCAGTTTCTCCCCGAATACGCCCCCTCTGCCCGCATCGGCGGCGCGGCGGCTGTTATCGGCTGGGGTTTGCGCCCGACCACCCGCAAAGCCCGCGCGGCGGCGCAGGCGCACGGCCTGCCCTTTATCGCGCTGGAAGACGGCTTCGTGCGCTCACTCGGACTGGGCGTGGCAGGCTGGCCGCCTTTCTCTATGGTGGTGGACGACATCGGCATCTATTACGACTGCACGCGCCCGTCCCGCCTCGAGCAGCTGGTTTTAGCGGCGGATATGCCGTCTGAAATGCTGGCACAGGCGCAGGAAGCGGCGGATTTCATCGTGGCGCACCGCTTGTCGAAATACAACCACGCGCCCGATTTCGCCACGGTCTTTCCCGATGCCCCCGCCGAAAAAAGCCGGCCGGTTGTCCTGCTGATTGACCAGACCTTCGGCGATATGGCGCTGCAATACGGCGGCGCGGACGAACACACGTTCCGCCAAATGTTTCAGACGGCTTTAAACGAAAACCCCGATGCCGACATCTGGATTAAAACCCACCCCGATGTATTGAGCGGCAAAAAACGCGGCTATCTCACCGATACCGCGCAGCATCCGCGCGTGCGCCTGCTGGCGGAGGACATCAACCCGATTTCCCTGCTGCTGCAAGCCGACAAAGTGTATGCCGTCACCTCGCAAATGGGCTTTGAAGCCCTGCTTTGCGGCAAGCCGCTGGTGACGTTCGGCCTGCCATGGTACGCCGGCTGGGGCGTGAGCGACGACCGCCACCCCGACGCAGCCGCTTTGGCCGCTGCCGGCCGCCGCGCCCCGCGCTCGCTGATGCAGCTTTTCGCTGCCGCCTACCTGCAATACAGCCGCTACATCAACCCCAACACAGGCGAAGCGGGCAGCCTGTTTGATGTATTGGACCATCTGGCCGCCATGCAGCGCGTCAACGAAAAACTGCGCGGTGAAGTGTATTGCGTGGGCATGTCGCTGTGGAAACGCGCCGTGGTGAAGCCGTTTTTCAACGTTCCCTCATGCCGTCTGAAATTCGTCAAATCCGTCCAGCAGCTGGCGCAGCACAACTTCCCGCCCGATGCCCGCCTGCTGGCCTGGGGCAACGGCAAACAGGAAATCGCCGATTTCGCCGCGCGCCGCCGCATTCCGCTGCTGCGTATGGAAGACGGCTTTATCCGCTCGGTCGGCTTAGGTTCCAACCTTGTGCCCGCCCTGTCGCTGGTGATTGACGATATCGGCATTTACTTCAACGCCGAAACGCCCTCGCGCCTGGAGCACATCCTGCAAAACCAAAACTTCAGCGCACGCGATATTCAGACGGCCTTAACGCTGCAAAAGCGGCTGACCGAAGCCAATATCAGCAAATACAATGTCGGCAGCCAAGCGTTTACCCCACCCGATACCGATAAAACCGTGATACTCGTGCCCGGCCAGGTGGAAGACGACGCATCCATACGCTACGGCTCGCCCGACATCTGCCGCAATCTGGACCTACTCAAAGCCGTGCGCGCCCGCCGACCCGATGCCTATATTATTTACAAACCCCACCCCGATGTCGTCAGCGGCAACCGCAGCGGCCATATTCCGCCCGAAGAAGCCGCACGCTACGCCGACCAAACCGCCGCCGAAGCCGACATTCTCACCTGCCTGCAATACGCTGACGAAGTGCACACCATGACCTCGCTTACCGGCTTTGAAGCCCTGTTGCGCGGCAAAAAAGTCTGCTGCTACGGCCTGCCGTTTTACGCCGGCTGGGGGCTGACCGAAGACCGCCTGCCCGCCCCGCGCCGCAGCCGCCGCCTCAGTCTGCCCGAGCTGGCCGCCGGCACGCTGCTGCACTACCCGCAATACATCCACCCCGATACCCGACGCGCCATCGATGCCCTGACCGCCGCCGTTGTGTTGGCGCAACAGAAAGCGCAGCAGAAAAATGCCGCCCCGATACACCGCTCCTGGCTTGCCAAACAAGGCGGGAAAATCCGCCAGCTGCTGCATTCCCTGAAAAACGGCTGAACGCCCGCCCCGCCCCGCCCCCGCATTGCCGCGCAAACCGCTTTACAGAGCCGCGCATCCAACGTATGCTTTCTGTCTTTCACGCTTTGCGTCCGAACGGACGGCCCTTGATTTTCAGACGGCCTGCCGTCTGAAAACACGCAGCAACCCCTACCCGCAAGACCATCATGACCGCACCATTTCGCAGCAACCTCCAGCAACTGGCTGAAAGCACCGGCAGCATCCTGCTGCTGCAGGGGCCGGTAGGGGATTTTTTCGGCCAACTGGCCGCCTGGTTGCACACCCAGGGCAAAAGCGTCCACAAATTCAACTTCAACGGCGGCGACAGCTATTTTTATCCCGCCTCACGCCCGAATACCGTCGAATACCGCGACAGCCTCACCCGTTTTCCCGACTATTTGGCCGAATACATCCGCAAGCACAGCATCGGTGCCGTTGTCTGCTTCGGCGACACCCGACCCTACCACACCCTCGCACGCCAAACCGCCGAATCGCTCGGCATCGGCTTTTGGGCTTTTGAAGAAGGCTATTTCCGCCCGCACTTCGTGACCCTCGAGCAAACCGGCGTCAACGACTATTCCCCGCTGCCGCGCCGCGCCGACTTTTTCGCCGAACGCTTCCTGAGCCTGCCCCTGCAGCTCTACCAAGCGCCGCCTGCCGTACCCTCAGGCTTCCTGCCCGTAGCCAAACGCGCCATCCTGTACTACATCCACACCCACCTGCAGCGCCGCCGCTACCCCGAATACATCCACCACCGCGCCGACAATCTCGGCCACTACATCCGCCTGTGGAGCCAGTCCGGCCTCAAACGCCTAGGCTATTGGATTCAAGATGCCGCCGTCGCCCGCCGCGTCAAAAACGGCCACTACCGCCGCTTTTTCATCGTGCCCCTGCAGGTGTTCAACGACAGCCAAATCCGCGTACACAGCGACTTTTCCTCCGTACGCAGCTTTCTGCTGCACGTACTGACCTCGTTTGCCGCCCACGCGCCCGACGATGTCAACCTGATTGTCAAACACCACCCGATGGACCGCGGCTTTATCGACTACGCACGCGATATCCGCCACTTCATCAAAAAACACCCCAAACTCAAAGGCCGCATCACCTACATCCACGACGTACCCCTGCCCGTTTTCCTGCGACACGGCGCCGGCATGGTCACGCTCAACAGCACCAGCGGCCTCTCCGCCCTGATCCACCACATGCCCGTCAAAGTACTCGGCCGCGCCCACTACGACATGCCCGGCCTGACCTTCCAAGGCCCGCTCGCCCAATTCTGGAACCATCCCGAGCCGCCCGATACCGAGCTGTTTCACGCCTACCGGATGTACCACATCAACACCACGCAAATCAACGGCAGCTTCTACAGCCGCGTTAATTTCCCAAACCTTCAAAACTCTGCGAATGTTTGGCAAAACCAGCCGCAGCTCATTGAAGCTCCGCTCAAGCAACCGACTGCAGATTATTCGGTTAAGTAACGCAGCAAAATCAAGAGGGTAAGCAATCCAGTCAGCAGCAGAAATACTCAAGATTAATCGTCCAATAACACAGAATGATATAAAGATTTCCCCAGATACCTAGTTGCTACGAATACGTTCAAAAACCAAAAGCCGTCTGAAAACCCGCTTTTTATCGGATTTTTCAGACGGCTTTTTTTATCGGTTTTAACTGTTCCGCCGCATTAACGCTTGTTGCGCTCATATACCGGCATCACTTCCGGCAGCATTTTGCGGATGGAGTTAATCCGTGCGGTATTCGAAGGGTGGGTGGAGAGAATGCTGATGCTGGTACCCTCTTTGGCGAGATTCATTTTTTCCCATACCGATACCGCGGCCTGCGGGTTGTATCCGGCCTGTGCCATCAGGCGCAAGCCGCCGATGTCGGCTTCGTTTTCCTGATAGCGCGAGAAAGGCTTGGTTGCCATCAGGTCGGCACCCAGGCCGATCAGGCGGCCGTCGATGCCGGTGGTCTGCCCCAAAATCGAGCCGCCCAACTGGGTCAATACCTGCCCGCCGATGGCTTTTTTGCTGTGCTCCAGCAGCGCATGGGTCATTTCGTGGCCGACGACGGCGGCGATTTCGTCATCCGTCATCTGCAGGCGGTCAACCATGCCGGTGTACACCGCCATTTTGCCGCCCGGCATGGCCCAGGCGTTCATGTCTTGACTGCGGATGACGTTCATCTGCCAGTTGAAAGGCACGCCGGTCTGGTTGGCCTGGTCGGCATAAGGCTTCAGGCGGTTGAATACGGCATGAACACGGCGGGCGGTGTTGGAGGTGGTATCCAAAATCTGCTCGCTTTGCGCTTTCGCCATCGCTTGGCTGTAGTTTTTGGCCGCGCTCTGGTTCAGCGTGGCGGTATTGTAACCGGCCATATCGGCAACGGTCGTACAGCCTGCCAATGCGGCGAAGGCGGCAATCAAAATGTAAGGGCGGCGGGTGTGGTGCAACATCGTGTCCTCCGAAGTGGGTAGATAGGTTTTTCAGACGGCCTTTACAGCAATCGGCGCTTTATGACGGACGCTGTACCATCCAGGTTTCGATTTTACGCGCATCGTTGACGCGGGTGGCCGATGAGGGCGAATTCAGCAAGACGATGGTCACGGGCTGGTTTTGCACATTGGCTTTCAGCACCATGGAGCGGCCTGCTTCGCGGATGTAGCCGGTTTTCTGCAGCTCGATATTCCATGCGCCCTCGCGCACCAGCGCATTGGAATTGCGGTAGTTTTGGCGGCCGCGAGGCGTGGCGACCGAGCCGTAGTTGGAAATCGAATTGCTGCGGATTAAGGGGTAGCGGCCCGCCGCGTCCACCAGTCGGCTCAAGTCATGCGCGGTGGAGACGTTGCGGAAATCCAAGCCCGTCGGCTCGTAAAAGCGGCTGCTGAACATGCCCAAATCCTGCGCTTTGCGGTTCATCGCCGCCACAAACGCCGGCATACCGCCCGGATAGGTGCGACCCAGAGCATGGGTGGCACGGTTCTCGCTGCTCATCAGGCTCAGATGCAGCATTTCGCCGCGGCTCAATTCCGTGCCGATGGCCAGGCGGCTGCCCGTACCTTTCAGACGGTCGATTTCGGCCGGGGTGATGGTAATCATCTCGTTCATATCCAAACCGGCATCCAAAATCACCATCGCCGTCATCAGCTTGGAAATCGAAGCAATCGGCATCACACGGTTGGCATTTTTCTGATACAGCACTTCGCCGGTTTTATTGTTCAAAATCAAGGCCGACTGCGACGACAGCAAAGGCCCGGCCACCAAAGCCTGCGCTTCGAGGCGGTCGTTGGCAAAATGCTCCAGCGCATCCGCCGGAGTAGGATAATTCTGCTCCAAAAACTGACCCAATACATCGATATCGTCCGCCGCGGCGGGCGCAGCCACCAAACCCAATGCCATGCCCGCGCATACGGCGGCTAATTTCTGACCAAACTTCATCATTGTCCTGCCAATCTCTTTCTCAATCTTCAAACGCTGCCGGCCGCAGCCGGCATCGGCAAATCTGCGCCGCTTTCTGCGGGTATTCGTTTGATTTGCCGAAACAAATATTTTGATTTTGGGAGTGTTTGCCCAAAAAGTAAAGCCGCCAGCCGAAATTTTGCGTATGTTTGCACCTTTTGGCCGCCTGCCCGGGCCGTCTGAAATATTTTTACCACACCCGAGGCGCCCTTTCCGCCCTGCCCGCCGCCTATTTGAAAAAAGGCAGGATAATCTTTATACTAACCGACCTTGATGGGGAAACCGCCCGGGTTTCTATTGTGAATTTTAAAGAAAAACGATATGTCTGAAGAAAAACGCTCCTGCTCTTTCTGCGGAAAAGCCGAACACGAAGTGAAAAACCTGATTGAGGGCGAGCAAGCCCTCATCTGCAACGAATGCGTCGAAACCTGCGGCATCATGCTGCAGGAAAACGAAGAAGGCGCGGAAGCCGCCGATACCGCGCCCGCCGACAGCAGCAAGCTGCCCACGCCCGCCGAAATCGTCAGCGATTTAAACGAATACGTTATCGGCCAGGAGCAGGCAAAAAAAGCATTGGCCGTCTCCGTTTACAACCATTACAAGCGCCTGCGCCACCCTAAAGCCGAAGGCAGCGTCGAGTTGTCTAAATCCAACATCCTGCTGATCGGCCCTACCGGCTCGGGCAAAACCCTGCTTGCCCAATCGCTGGCGCGCAAGCTGAACGTTCCTTTCGTGATGGCCGATGCCACCACGCTCACCGAAGCCGGCTACGTCGGCGAAGACGTGGAGCAAATCATTACCAAGCTTTTGGGCAAATGCGATTTCGATGTGGAAAAAGCCCAGCGCGGCATCGTTTATATTGACGAAATCGACAAAATCTCCCGCAAAAGCGACAATCCTTCCATTACCCGCGACGTATCGGGCGAAGGCGTGCAGCAGGCTCTGCTGAAGCTGATTGAGGGTACGGTTGCCAGCGTACCTCCGCAAGGCGGCCGCAAGCATCCCAATCAGGAATTTATCAACGTCGATACCACCAATATCCTGTTTATCTGCGGCGGCGCGTTTGCCGGCCTGGAAAAAGTCATCCGCCAGCGCACCGAAAAAGGCGGCATCGGCTTCGGCGCGGCCGTACACAGCAAAGATGAAAACGTCAACATCTCCGAGCTTTTCGGCATCGTCGAGCCGGAAGACTTAATCAAATTCGGCCTGATTCCCGAATTAATCGGCCGCCTGCCCGTGATTGCCACGCTGGCCGAGCTGGATGAAGACGCACTGATTAATATCCTGACCGAGCCGAAAAACGCTCTGGTCAAGCAATATCAGGCGCTCTTCGGCATGGAAGATACCGAGCTGGAATTCGAGCCGGAAGCGCTGAAAAGCATCGCCAAGCAGGCCATGATCCGCAAAACCGGCGCGCGCGGCCTGCGCTCCATCGTCGAGCGCTGTCTCTTGGAAACCATGTACCGCCTGCCGGATTTGCACGAAGTTAAAAAAGTCGTGATCGACAAAAACGTTATCGAGAAAAACGAAGCGCCCAAGCTGCTGCTGGCCGACGGCAGCCTGTATCAAGAAGGCAGAAAGCCCGCCAAACGCAGCCGTAAAACCGCTGCGAAATAACACGTGCAGCCGCATAAAAAGCCGTCTGAAAATACCGTCCGGTTATTTTTCAGACGGCTTTATTCTTATCAACTTCAAACACTTAAATTAACAAATCTCAAAAATTACACAAAATCTTATTCAAACTTTAAAAAATCTTAGTTATAATTCAGCATATCTATAGTCGGTGAAATTCAATTCTGCTACAAGGCGGCGAGTCAACGCCGTAGTAGAAATTAAGTTCTTCGACTATATAAAGCAACACCCGAATACAAGGAACTCACACCATGCTGCTGGCCCTGTCCCTGCGCGACTTCGTTATCGTCGACCACCTCAATCTGGATTTCCAAAACGGCTTTACCGTCTTGACCGGAGAAACCGGCGCGGGCAAATCCATCACGCTGGATGCCATCGGCCTGCTGCTGGGCGACAAAGCCGATTACAGCCAAGTCCGCAGCGGCGCCAAAGAAGCCCAGCTCTCCGCCCTGTTTGACATCAGCGGTCTGCCTCTGTTGCAACAGCAACTGGCCGAGCAAGGTCTGTCGGAAGAAGATGCCGAAGAATTAAGCATCCGCCGCATCATCGATGCCAAAGGCAAAAGCCGCAGCTACATCAACAACCACGCCGTGACCCTTGTGCAGCTGAAAGCCGTCGGCAGCCAGCTGATTGACATTCACGGCCAAAACGCCCACCACTCGCTCAACCAGGAAGCCGCCCAGCGCGAATTACTGGATGCTTTCGCCGGCAGCCTGGCGCAGGCCGAAACCGTCAAACAGCATTACCAAAGCTGGACGGCCGCCAAAAAAGCCCTGCAAGAAGCGCAAGCCCAATCCGAAAACATCGCCATCGAGCGCGAGCGTTTGGAATGGCAGTTCAACGAATTAAACCAGCTCGAATTGCAGCCCGACGAATGGGCCACCCTCAGTCAAAGCCACGACAGCCTTGCCCACTCCGCCGAGCTGCTGCAGGCAGCGCAGGAAGTCGGCGAATACATCGACGGCGACAACGGCCTGCAGCGCCAAATCTACCGCTGCCAAAACCTGCTGGGCAGCCTGCAGGATATTGAACCGCGCTTTGCCGAAAGCCTGGAAATGCTGGCCAGCATCGAAGCCGAGCTGAGCGAAATCAGCGCCAATATGCGCGATGTCGCCGGCCGCACCGACCTCGACCCCAACGAGCTGATGCACCAAGAGCAGCGCATGGGCGAGCTGATGAGCATGGCGCGCAAATACCGCATCGAGCCGGAAGAGCTGCCCCAAAAGCTGGCCGAAATCGACGAGCAGCTGCAAAACCTGCACGCCGCCGCCGATTTGGAAACCCTTTCCCAAGCCGTGACCCAGCATCTGAACGAATATCAGGAAGCCGCGCACACGCTCTCCGCCATGCGCCATCAGGCTGCCGCCCGCCTGAGCGAAGAAACCACCGGGCATATGCAGCATCTGGCCATGAAAGGCGCGCGCTTCGACATCATCCTACTGCCCTCCTCACCGACCCAGCACGGCTTGGAGCAGGTGCAATTCCAAGTCGCCGCCAATAAAGGCTCGCCCTCCCGCCCGCTGAACAAAGTCGCATCCGGTGGCGAGCTGGCGCGTATCAGCCTCTCCATCCAAGTCGTCACCAGCCAATACACCCAAGTGCCGACGCTGATTTTCGACGAAGTGGATACCGGCATCGGCGGCGGCGTGGCCGAAATGGTCGGCAAAGCATTGCGCGCACTCGGCAAACAGCATCAGGTATTGGCCGTTACCCACCTGCCGCAAGTCGCATCCTGCGGCGAACATCACTGGCAGGTTCGCAAACACAGCGAAGGCGAGCAGACGGTCAGCGAAATCAGCATCTTGGACCACGGCAGCCGCGTCGAAGAAATCGCCCGCATGCTGGGCGGTGAAACCATCACCGAAACCACCCGCAGCCATGCCGCCGAGTTGCTGGATATGGCGGCACGCTAAATACCGGAGCCGTCACGCCCGGCGCATTACGGCTTTCCGATGTTGATAAAGAACAACAGGCCGTCTGAAAATCCGCCCGATGTGTATTACCGTTATTCCCGCCCGCGCAGGGCGAGCGCAGCGGACTTGCTTAACCAATAAACGGCCGAGGATTATCAATGCTTTGGCAAAGTTTTCAGCCTACGCAGTTCGTGTCTTAGGAATAGAACGATACCGTTCATGTATCGAAAATGCCGATTTTCAGACGGCCTGTTAAATGCCGCCCAATTAAATTATTGTGAATATTTTTCCCGGCAATTTTGAAAAACCGCCGCGATTTCAAATACCTCTGCGCCGAGCAACCGATTTACAAAATTTAAATCCGCCGCCGCGCCCTTGCATCGTGCGCCATAATCCCTAATACTTACAGCCATCGATGTTATACCCTAACAAGGAAGACACACATGAAATCTACCGCCGTAATCAAATTCCTGACCGCCGTCGGCCTGTCTGCCGCCATGGGGCTGGCCCAAGCCGGCGCAGTGGATGCCTTGAAAAAATTCAATAACGATGCCGACGGCATCAGCGGCCGCTTCAGCCAAACCGTTAAAAACAAGAAAAAGACCCAAACCACAAGCGGCACATTCCAAATCCTGCGCCCGGGTCTGTTTAAATGGGAATACACCAAGCCCTACAAACAAACCATCGTCGGCGACGGCAAAACCATCTGGCTCTACGATGTCGATTTGGCCCAAGTAACCAAGTCTTCGCAAGACCAAACCATCGGCGACAGCCCTGCCGCCATCCTCTCCAATAAAACCGCGCTCGACAGCAGCTACACGCTGAAAGAAGACGGCAGCGCCGGCGGCATTGATTATGTACTGGCCACGCCCAAGAAAAACAATGCGGGCTACCAATACATCCGCATCGGCTTCAAAGGAGACAACCTGGCCGCCATGCAGCTGAAAGACAGCTTCGGCAACGAAACCACCATCAGCTTCAGCGCCTTGAATACCAAGCCCAATCTGTCGCGCAGCGCCTTCAAGTTCACACCACCCAAAGGCGTGGACGTGTTGAGCAACTAAGCGTCCAATCCATCAAAAAAGCCGTCTGAAAACCAAGGTTTTCAGACGGCTTTT
>NZ_BCWL01000029.1 GCF_001592185.1 Bergeriella denitrificans NBRC 102155 | reverse complement strand
TATATATGCAAAGGCGTGCGATTCATTAAGCCTGAAATCGGGCGTAAGCCGGATATTGGGTATCCAGTGATGTTTCGTCTGTATGCCTGATAGAAAAAAGCCGTCTGAAAAATCAGAGATTTTCAGACGGCTTTGGTTTATGCCGATGCTTGCAAGCTGTTAGTCTACAAGCTTGGGGGCATTATTTCTTTTTCTTTTGCGGCGGCAGGTCGGTACATACGCCCAGTGCCACTTCCGCCGCCATACCGATGGATTCGCCCAGGGTCGGGTGCGGGTGGATGGTTTTGCCGATGTCTGCGGCGTCGCAGCCCATTTCGATGGCCAGGCAGATCTCGCCGATCATGTCGCCACCGTTCGGGCCGACGATGCCGCCGCCGATGATGCGGCCGCTTTCGGCATCGAAAATCAGCTTGGTGAAGCCGTCGTCGCAGCCGTTGGCGATGGCGCGGCCGGATGCCGCCCACGGGAAGTTGGCTTTGGTGATTTTGAGGCCTTGCGCTTTGGCGGAGGTCTCGGTGACACCGACCCAGGCAACTTCAGGGGAGGTAAAGGCTACGCCCGGAATGACGCGGGCATCGAAGTAGGCTTTGTGGCCGGCGCAGTTTTCGGCGGCAACGTGGCCTTCGTGTACGGCTTTGTGCGCCAGCATGGGTTGGCCGACGATGTCGCCGATGGCGTAGATGTGCGGTACGTTGGTACGCATTTGTTTGTCGACTTCGATGAAACCGCGCTCGGTCACGGCGACGCCGGCGTTTTCCGCGCCGATGAGTTTGCCGTTGGGCGCGCGGCCTGCGGCTACCAGCACGCTGTCGTAGCGTTGCGGTTCTTTCGGTGCGTTTTCGCCTTCGAAGGTCACGTAGATGCCGTCTTCACGGGCTTCTACGGCTACGGTTTTGGTGTTGATCATGATGCGGTCGAAGCGGTGCTCGTTGGCTTTTTGCCATACTTTCACCAGGTCGCGGTCGGCGCCCTGCATCAGGCCGTCCATCATTTCGACGACTTCGAGGCGGGTGCCCAAAGTGCTGTACACCGTGCCCATTTCGAGGCCGATGATGCCGCCGCCGATAATCAGCATATTGCCCGGCACTTCTTTCAGAGCCAGCGCGCCGGTAGAGTCGATGATGCGCGGGTCTTGCGGGATAAACGGCAGGTTCATCACGCGGCTGCCCGCGGCGATGATGGCGTTTTTGAACTGGATGGTGCGTTTTTCGCCGGTTTCAACCAGTGGTGCATCGTATTCGCCGGTTTCGGTCAGGGCGACTTCGATATGGTGCGCGCCGACGAATTGGCCGTTACCGCGGATAACGTCCACTTTGCGGGCTTTGGCCATGCCGCTCAAACCGCCGGTGAGGCGGCCGACGACTTTGTCTTTATAGGTACGCAGCATGTCGATGTCCAGCTCCGGCTCTTGGTATTTGATACCGTTGGCGGCCAGGTGGCGCACTTCGTCGATGACGTTGGCGTTGTGCAGCAGGGCTTTGGAGGGGATACAGCCTACGTTCAGACACACGCCGCCCAAGGTGGCGTAACGCTCGACGATGGCGACTTTCAGGCCTTCGTCGGCTGCGGCGAAAGCAGCGGAGTAACCGCCGGGGCCGCCGCCCAATACCACAACGTCGTATTCCGCATCGGCGTTACCGCTGAATTGCGCGGCTTGCGGAGCGGGTGCGGCGGCTTTCGGGGCTTCTTGTGCCGGAGCGGCAGCAGGTGCGGCTTCGGCTTTGGGTGCTTCGGCGGCACCTTCGGCTTCTACCACCAGAATCACGCCGCCTTCGGAGATTTTGTCGCCGACTTTGACTTTGACTTCTTTGACCACGCCTGCCGCTTCGGCCGGTACGTCCATAGTGGCTTTGTCGGTTTCCAGGGTAATCAGGGTATCGTCAACGGCGATGGTGTCGCCCGCTTTGACTTCTACGGCGATGATGTCCACATTTTCGTGGCCGCCGATATCGGGCACTTTTAATTCGATTAAGCTCATTTTGAATCTTTCTTTGATTGTTCCGTTTCAGACGGCCTTACGGTGTGCTAAGGCCGTCTGAAAAAATCCGTATGGCTGTATGGGAAAAGTTTGGCAGGGCGGCGGTTAAACCGTATCCGCTTTCATCATATGATGGCGCAACCCGCTTTATTTCTTTTCCCGTATTTTTCAGACGGCCTTCCGACAGGCTTCAGGCCGTCTGAAAATCCGTGTTACAGCGTAATGCGGCGGAAGTCTTTCAACAGGTTGGCCAGGAATACGGTGAAGCGCATACCGGCGGCGCCGTCGATGACGCGGTGGTCGAACGACAGGCTCAGCGGGCACATCAGGCGCGGCTCGAATTCTTTGCCGTTCCATACCGGTTTCATTTGTGATTTGCACACGCCCAAGATGGCAACTTCGGGTGCGTTCACAATCGGGGTGAAGCCGGTGCCGCCGATGCCGCCCAGGCTGGAAATGGTAAAGCATGCGCCTTGCATTTCCTGCGGTTTGAGCTTGCCTTCGCGGGCTTTTTTCGACAATTCGGTCAGCTCTTGGCTGATTTGTTTCAGGCCTTTTTGATCCACGTCTTTAATCACCGGTACCACCAAGCCGTTCGGCGTGTCGGCGGCAAAACCGATGTTGAAGTAGTTTTTCAGCACCAGGTTGTCGCCGTCGAGAGAGGCGTTGAATTCCGGGAAGGCTTTCAGCGCGGCTACGGAAGCCTTGATGATGAAGGCCAACGGAGAGAGTTTCACGCCTTCGCGTTCCCACTCTTTGTTGAGCTGTTTGCGGAACTCTTCCAGCTCGGTCATGTCGGCATCTTCGTGTACGGTAACGTGCGGAATGACTACCCAGTTGCGTGACAGGTTTTGGCCGGAGATTTTCTTAATGCGGCTCAATTCTTTCACTTCAACCGAACCGAATTTGCTGAAGTCCACTTTCGGCCACGGCAGCAGGTCCAAACCGCCGCCCAGAGAAGCAGGCGCAGCTTTGCCCGCGCCGCCCTGCATAGCGGCTTTGACGAAGGCTTTGATGTCTTCGCCCATGATACGGCCTTTCAGACCGGTACCTTTGACCAGGCCCAAATCAACGCCCAATTCGCGCGCCAGTTTGCGTGCGGACGGACCGGCGTGGGCTTTGGAGAAGGCTTCTTCGTTAATCGGTGCTTGTGCCGGTGCGGCAGCCGGTGCAGGTGCAGCAGCGGCAGGCGCAGCAGCCGGAGCCGGAGCGGCGGCAGGTGCGGGCGCAGGGGCAGCGGCTTGTGCCGGTGCGGCAGCGGCGGAAGCGGCGGTTTCAACATCGATGATGACGGTGCCTTCGGATGCTTTGTCGCCCACTTTCAGGTAAACGGCTTTCACCACGCCGGCGGCGGTACACGGCACGTCCATGGTGGCTTTGTCGGTTTCCAGGGTAATCAGGGTGTCGTCAACGGCTACGGTGTCGCCGACTTTGACTTCGACGGCAATCACGTCCACGCCGCTGTGGCCGCCGATATCGGGTACGGTCACTTGCTCGACTGCGCCGCCGGCTGCGGGTGCGGCAGCGGCAGGCGCAGCAGGTGCTTCGGCTGCCGGCGCGGCTGCCGGAGCTTCAGCGGCTGCGGCGCCGGTTTCTACCAGCAGAATCACGCCGCCTTCGGAAATTTTGTCGCCGGCTTTGACTTTCAGCTCGGTCACGACGCCTGCGGCATCGGCCGGTACGTCCATAGTGGCTTTGTCGGTTTCCAGGGTAATCAGGGTGTCGTCAACGGCAATGGTGTCGCCGACTTTGACGGCTACGTCGATGATGTCCACGTTTTCATGGCCGCCGATGTCGGGTACTTTGATTTCTACGATACTCATCAGAGTTCCTTTAATAATAATTCGTTCTGTGCCGCCCTGTGCGGGCGGCCTGTATGCTTTGGCTTGTGCGCTTTTTCAGACGGCCTTTTCAAAGGCCGTCTGAAAACCGCTGCTTAGCGTTTCCAGCTCGGTGCGGCGTCGGCATCGATACCGTATTTTTCAATTGCTTGCTGTACGGTTTCTTTGCTGACTTTGCCTTGGTCGGCCAGGGCGCTCAGTGCGGTCACGGCTACGTTGTAGCGGTCCACTTCGAAGAAGCGGCGCAGGTTGGCGCGGCTGTCGGAGCGGCCGAAGCCGTCGGTACCCAAAACGTGGAAGTCGTTAGGAATGTAGGCGCGCAGACGCTCGGCATAGCTGCGGATGTAGTCGGTTGCCACGACTACCGGGCCGGTGTGGCCTTGCAGTTTTTCGGTGACGAACGGTACTTTGGCGGTTTCCAGCGGGTGCAGGCGGTTGTAGCGTTCCACTTCGATGGCATCGCGGTGCAGCTCGTTGAAGGACGGGCATGACCAGATGTCGGCATCGATGCCGAAGTCGGCTTTCAGCAGCTCGGCACCGGCAATCACTTCTTGCAGGATGGTGCCTGAGCCCATCAGTTGGACTTTCTTGTCGCTGTTGCCGCCGGCTTTCAGCAGGTACATACCTTTCAGAATGTCTTGCTCCACGCCTTTAGGCATTTCCGGATGCGCGTAGTTTTCGTTCATCAGGGTGATGTAGTAGAACACATCTTGGTCTTCGGCATACATGCGGCGCAGACCGTCTTGTACAATCACGGCCAGCTCGTATTGGAAGGTCGGGTCGTAAGAGACGCAGTTCGGAATCAGGTCGGCCTGAATGTGGCTGTGGCCGTCTTCGTGTTGCAGACCTTCGCCGTTCAGGGTGGTACGGCCGGCTGTGCCGCCCAGCAGGAAGCCGCGTGCGTGCATATCGCCTGCCGCCCATGCCAGGTCGCCGATACGTTGGAAACCGAACATAGAGTAGTAGATGTAGAACGGAATCATCGGCACTTTGCTGTTGGCATAAGAGGTGGCCGCAGCAATCCAGTCGGCCATCGCGCCCGGCTCGTTAATACCTTCCTGCAGAATCTGACCGTCGGTCGATTCTTTATAGAACATCAGCTGGTCTTTATCCTGCGGGGTGTATTGCTGGCCTTTCGGGTTCCAGATGCCGTATTGGCGGAACATGCCTTCCATACCGAAAGTACGGCTTTCATCGGGTACAATCGGTACAACGCGTTTGCCGATTTTCTTGTCTTTCAGCAGGGTGGACAGAATGCGGACAAATGCCATAGTGGTCGAGAATTCGCGCTCGCCGCTGCTTTGCAGCTGGGCGTCGAATGCAGACAGCTCGGGCACTTCCAATACTTCCTGGGTCGGCTGGCGGGTCGGCAGGTAGCCGCCCAGAGCCGCGCGGCGCTCGTGCAGGTATTTGTATTCGGCGCTGTCGGGAGCGAAGCTCAGGTAAGGCAGGTCGCCGCTGTCGATTTGCTCGTCGGTCACCGGAATGTCGAAGCGGTCGCGGAAGTGCTTCAGGGAAGCGGTATCCATTTTCTTCGCTTGGTGGGCAACGTTTTGCGCTTCGCCGGCGGTACCCATGCCGTAACCTTTAATGGTTTTGGACAGGATAACGGTCGGACGGCCGTCGGCATGGTTGGCCGCGCGGTCGTAGGCGTTGTAGATTTTTTGCGGGTCGTGACCGCCGCGGTTGAGGGCGAAGATTTCTTCGTCGGTCATGTCGGCCACCATGGCTTTCAGTTCCGGCGTGTTGAAGAAATGCTCGCGCACGTATGCACCGTCTTTGGATTTATAGGTTTGGTAGTCGCCGTCCAAGCACTCTTCCATGCGTTGGCGCAGGATGCCGTTGGTGTCGCGCTCCAGCAGTTTGTCCCAGCGGCGGCCCCAGATGACTTTCACCACGTTCCAACCGGCACCGCTGAAGTTGCCTTCCAGCTCTTGAATGATTTTGCCGTTGCCGCGTACCGGACCGTCGAGGCGCTGCAGGTTACAGTTAATCACGAATACCAGGTTGTCCAAGCCTTCGCGGGCAGCCAGGGAAATCGCGCCTTGGGATTCCGGCTCGTCCATCTCGCCGTCGCCGCAGAATACCCATACTTTACGGCCTTTGGTTTTGGCCAAACCGCGCGATTCCAGATATTTCAGGAAGCGTGCCTGATAAATCGCCATCAGCGGGCCCAAGCCCATGGATACGGTCGGGAATTGCCAGAAATCAGGCAGCAGGTGGGGGTGGGGGTAAGACGGAATGCCTTTGCCGTCCACTTCTTGACGGAAGTTGTCGAGCTGCTCGGCAGTCAGGCGGCCTTCGACAAACGCGCGGGCATAGATGCCGGGCGCAACGTGGCCTTGGAAGAATACCAAATCGCCTTCTTCGCCGTCGCCTTTGGCTTTCCAGAAGTGGTTGAAGCCGACTTCGTACATGGTGGCGGAAGATTGGAAGGAGGCAATGTGGCCGCCCAGCTCCAAATCTTTCTTACCGGCGCGCAATACGATGGCGGCAGCATTCCAGCGCACAAACGCACGGATGCGGTGCTCGATGCTCTGATCGCCCGGAATGGCCTTTTCTTCGCCGACAGTAATGGTATTGACGTAAGGCGTGGTGGTGCCGTGCGGCATATTCACGCCTTTTTTGCGGCTGTATTTCACCAGGTTTTCTAACAGATATTGCGCGCGCTCGCTGCCTTCGACTTCCAGCACCGAACCTAACGCGTCTAACCACTCTTGTGTTTCAATCGGGTCAACATCGTGCATTTGTGTGGACATTATTCTATCCTTTATGTTGAGTATTTCAAATTTGGCCCGTGGGCCGCTTCGTTTGTTTTCGTTTTCGCAGAAAATCGAAATGAAAACGCAAAACCGAAACAATCCAAGGAAGCTCTTTAATATTCAAAGATTTGGATTTTCCGTTATCGGGCAGGCGCGTAGGCCGCCGCAAACTATTTTGCTTCGCTGCAAATCGTATCAGGTATTGCCCCTGCTGGCAAATTGTCCTGATGTTTTTTCATGCCGTTTGCCGGGTGCGGGCGATGCTTGGATAGGATTTGGCAATGAATGGTTTGTTTGCGAACTTAAAAGAATAAAATCGAAAATTTAATGCGTGGGAACGTGGAAAAAAGAACGAATAGGAACGGAAAAACTCAGATATGAAGCCTGAGAAAATAAATGAATGGAAATGTTAATGGTGGATTAACACTGCCGGGCGGTAAACGGGGAGCTTGGCGGGGAGTGAAGCGATTGTTTGAGGGATTGGATAGGGGGGATTTTTCAGACGGCTTTTTTAAGGATATAAATTTGGGAGCGTCGGTTTTGTTTTAGGAGTTTAAAGCTATAGCCAAATAACTTAAAAATACGTACATTTTTCAGGTGGCTGTATGCAATAAAGTAACCCAGCTATATGCCGCTTCTAAAAGCTCGGTAGCAGCTTTTCCATAAAAAAAGCCGTCTGAAAAACGTGTTTTTCAGACGGCTTGTATTGCCAAATCATCAGCATGCAATCGGGCAGCCCGTTAAGGGAAAACCGATATTACGCTGAGTGTGCATGGCGGAATAGGGATGCGCTTGGCTTGCGGTTTTACAAAGCAGCCAATACGGCATCACCCATTTCCGAACAGGAAACGAGTTTTGTGCCTTCTTCAAAAATATCGCCGGTGCGGAAGCCCTGCTCCAATACTTTTTGCACGGCGTTTTCGATTTGTTGCGCACGGGCTTCGTCGTTCAGGCTGTAGCGTACCAGCATGGCCAGCGACAGAATGGTGGCCAGCGGGTTGGCTTTGTCTTGTCCGGCGATATCGGGCGCGGAACCGTGCGAAGGTTCGTAGAGGCCTTTGCCGTTTTCATCCAAAGAGGCAGACGGCAGCATGCCGATGGAGCCGGTGAGCATGGAAGCCTGGTCGCTCAAAATGTCGCCGAAGATGTTGCCGGTAGCGATGACGTCGAATTGCTTCGGCGCGCGCACGAGCTGCATGGCGGCGTTGTCCACATACATATGGCTCAGTTCCACATCGGGATATTCTTTGGCAATGTCATCGAAAATTTCGCGCCACAGCTCGGTGGTTTCCAATACGTTGGCTTTGCCGACGGAGCAGACTTTTTTATTACGCTTTTGCGCGGCTTGGAAAGCGACGTGGGCAATGCGCTTGATTTCGCTTTCGCTGTATTTCATGGTGTTGAAGCCTTCGCGCTCGCCGTTTTCCAGCACGCGGATGCCGCGCGGTTCGCCGAAATAAATATCGCCGGTCAGCTCACGCACAATCAGGATGTCCAAACCGGCCACCACTTCGGGTTTCAGCGTAGAGGCGTTGGCCAGCTCTTTATACAGAATGGCGGGGCGCAGGTTGGCGAACAGGTTTAAGTCTTTGCGGATCGCCAACAGACCGCGCTCGGGGCGCAGCGGGCGGTCAAGGTTGTCGTATTGCGGGCCGCCGACAGCGCCGAGCAATACCGCATCGGCTTTGCGGCAGAGGTTTTGCGTGAATTCGGGATAGGGATGGCCGTATTCGTCGTAGGCTTCGCCGCCCAGCGGGGCGTATTCGTAGCTTACGTCCAAACCTTGCTCAATCAGTTTGTCGAGTACGCGTACGGTTTCGCGCACGATTTCGGGGCCGATGCCGTCGCCGCGCAGGATGGCGATGTGTTGGGTCATTGTAGTTTCCTTGTGTGAAAAGGTATAACGAGATTTACGGTTTTCAGACGGCTTTTTGAGACGGAGGCCGTCTGAAAAAATTATTCAATCCGCGTTTCTGCGGTGCGGATTTTAAACACCGCCTTGCGGATAAACGTTTCGCTGCCGACCAACGGCGCGTGGGCGTCGTTGGGGAAGAACAGGGCGAATTCACCGGGTTTGAGTTCAAACCACGTTTCGGCTTCGTCATCGAAAAATTCGATGTCGCGCTGAGTATCGTAGCCCAAGCCGTTTTTCAGACGGCCTTTTTCCGCCCAGCCGTAGGTTTCGCTGCCGCTGATCGGCACTTGGATGTCGATATGGTGCAGATGCGCTTCGGGCTTGGCTGCTTCGCGCGTGCGCATAGGCTCGCTGCCGACAAACAGGCGGATATTGGGATTGTCACAGGGAATTTGGCCGTCGGGCAGGGCGGCGAAATCCAGCGTTTGCAGCAGGGCAAGCGCGTCGGCGAAATCGGGATGCAGCGCGGCGTAGCGGCCGGCGTTGGCTATGGTGTCGGTAATCATGGTTCGGTGCGGGGGAGGCCGTCTGAAAAATGCAGGGTGGTCTTATCCGTCCTGCATATTCAGGATTAGCCGTTAAACAGCCAAGGTTGGGCGGCTTTGCGTTTTTCTTCAAACGCTTTGATTTCGTCGGCGTGTTGCAGGGTCAGGCCGATTTCATCGAGGCCGTTTAAGAGGCAGTGTTTGCGGTGTTCGGTGATGTCGAAGGCGAACGTTTCACCGCTCGGGGTGGTCAGGCTTTGTTTTTCCAAGTCGATGGAAAGTTGATAGCCTTCGCTGGCTTCGACTTCTTGGAAAAGCTGCTCGACTTGTTCTTCGCTCAACACAATCGGCAGCAGGCCGTTTTTGTAGCAGTTGTTGAAGAAGATGTCGGCAAAGCTCGGGGCGATGACGGCGCGGAAGCCGTAGTCGTCCAAAGCCCACGGTGCGTGTTCGCGCGAGGAGCCGCAGCCGAAGTTTTTGCGCGTCAGCAGGATTTGCGCGCCCTGATAGCGAGGCTGGTTAAGTGGGAAATCGGGGTTGAGCGGGCGTTTGCTGTTGTCCATGCCCGGCTCGCCGTGGTCTAAATAACGCCATTCGTCAAAGGCGTTGGGGCCGAAGCCGCTGCGTTTGATGGATTTTAAAAATTGTTTGGGAATGATGGCGTCGGTATCGACGTTGGCGCGGTCGAGCGGGGCGACGACGGCGGTGAGGCGGGTAAAGGCTTTCATGTGTATTCCAGTTGGAGCGGTTGCGGGTGCGCCGGTAGGTGGTACGGGGAAGCGCCTGCGGTGCAGGCGCTTTTCAGACGGCTTATTTGCCTGTTACGGCTTCTTTGGTTTTATCCCAGCCGCGTTGTGTGGCAGACTTGGTTTTGTCCCAGGCTTTTTCGGTGGCGTTGCCGACTTTTTCCGCACCGCGCTCGGTGGCGGATTTGGTTTTGTCCCAGGCTTTTTCGGTAGCGTTGCCGACTTTTTCCGCGCCGCGTTTGGTGGCGGATTTGGTTTTATCCCAGGCTTTTTCGGTAGTGTTGCCGACTTTTTCCGCGCCGTGCTCGGTAGCGGCTTTGGTTTTATCCCAGGCTTTTTCGGTGGCGTTGCCGGCTTTTTCTACGCCGCGCTCGGTGGCTTCAAGGGCGTTGCGGCTGTCTTCTTTGGCGCCGTTCCAAGTGTTGGCGCAGGCAGACAGGCCTACGGTCAGTGCGGCGGCAAGTGCGATAGATGCGATTTTTTTCATGTTCTGCTCCTTTAATGTGTTGTTGGGAATGGGCGGAACGCGGGGTTCCGCCAAAGGTGCGGCCGGGCCGGTGCTGATGAGTTTACGCGATTTCGCGCACGTCGGTAAAGCGGCCGGTGACGGCGGCGGCGGCGGCCATGGCGGGGCTGACGAGGTGGGTGCGTCCGCCGTTGCCCTGGCGGCCTTCGAAGTTGCGGTTTGATGTGGAAGCGCAGCGTTCTTGCGGCGCAAGGCGGTCGGCGTTCATGGCCAGGCACATCGAGCAGCCCGGCTCACGCCATTCGAAACCGGCTTCGATAAAGATTTTGTCCAACCCTTCTTGTTCGGCCTGTTCTTTTACCAAGCCGGAACCGGGTACGACCAAGACGCGGTCGACATTGGCGGCTTTCAGATGGCCTTTGGCCACGGCGGCGGCTTCGCGCAAGTCTTCGATGCGGCTGTTGGTGCAGGAGCCGATAAATACGACATCAACGGGGATTTGGTTCAGCGGTGTGCCTGCTTTCAAGCCCATATATTGCAGGGCGCGCTCCATGCCGCTGCGTTTGACAGGATCGGCTTCGTCGGCAGGATTCGGTACTTTGCCGTCCACGCCGAGCACCATTTCGGGCGATGTGCCCCAAGTGACTTGCGGTTCGATGTCGGCCGCGTCGAATTCGAACGTTTTATCGAAAGCCGCGCCTTCGTCGGAAACCAGCGTGCGCCAATAGGCAACGGCTTTTTCCCAATCTTCGCCTTTGGGGGCAAGCGGCTTGCCTTTTACATAATCAATGGTGGTTTGGTCCACGGCCACCAGGCCGCTGCGCGCGCCCGCTTCGATGGCCATGTTGCACAAAGTCATGCGGCCTTCCATGGAAAGGCTTTGGATCGCTTCTCCGCCGAACTCGATGGCGTAGCCCGTGCCGCCGGCGGTGCCGATTTGGCCGATGATGTACAGCGCAACGTCTTTGGCGGTCACACCCGGTTTCAGACGGCCGTTTACTTTAATCAGCATGGATTTGGATTTTTTGGCGGTGATGCATTGGGTGGCCATGGTGTGTTCCACTTCGGATGTGCCGATGCCGTGCGCCAATGCGCCGAACGCACCGTGGGTGGAGGTGTGCGAGTCGCCGCAAACCACGGTCATGCCGGGCAGGGTGGCGCCTTGCTCCGGCCCCATAACATGAACGATGCCTTGGCCTTTGTCTTTAAACGGGAAATACGCCAGTGCGCCGAATTCTTTGATGTTGCTGTCTAAGGTATCTACTTGCAGCTTGGAGATCGGGTCTTGGATGCCTTTGTCCCAGTGGTCGGTCGGGGTATTGTGATCGGCGGTGGAAACGACGCTGTCGATGCGCCACAGCTTGCGTCCGGCCATTTTCAAGCCTTCGAAGGCTTGCGGGCTGGTGACTTCATGCACCAGATGGCGGTCGATATACAGCAATACGGTGCCGTCTTCTTCTTCGCGGACGACGTGGCTGTTCCAGAGTTTGTCGTAGAGGGTTTGCGGAGTCATGGTGGATAGGGTTCCGGTTGGATGTGGTTTGGAATGGTTGTATGGTGGGGATATTAGACGGATTGCAGGTAGATTGCAACTGATTTTGTCTAATTCTGAAAAAATCTTTTGTAAATTTTCATAAAATTAGACATTTTGTACAATAAAATGATGCATGCTGGGAAAATTTAGGTTAATTGCCGGCGGCTGCTTGTGGAAACGGTTTGATGCTACTATTATTGCTGAAATTCTGTTTTTAGGTTTTACGGCCTTTCAAATGAGACCGATGCGGCGTTGTCGCGCTTTGCGGTGTGTTTTGCCTGCTTCGTTCTCATTTTGTGCGGCTTTATTATGTGTATGGCGGGGCTGTTCCGCTATGCTCGGATAAACGAGATGGGGCGAAAATGAAATTGCCGGTTATTGAAACAGAGCACATTGCTCAATTGCAAGACTTCGAAGCCAAGATTTTGGCGAATCACACGAAAATCGAAAATTGGTTCCGCTCGCAGTGGAATGCGCACCGGCCGCCGTTTTACGGATCGGTCGATATCCGCAATGCGGGTTATAAGATTTCTTCCATCGATATGAATCTTTTCCCGGGCGGTTTTAATAATCTGAACCCGAACTTCATCCCGTTGGCGGCGGTGGCGGCGCAAGACGCGGTGCAACGTGCCTGCGAAACGGCCAAATCGGTGCTGATTGTTCCGGAAAACCATACCCGCAACACGTTTTACCTGCAAAACGTCTATGCGCTGACCGAAATTTTACGCTCCGCAGGTTACGAAGTGCGCTTGGGCAGCTTGAATCCCGAAGTGACCGAGCCGACTGAATTTCAGACGGCCTTGGGCAATACTATTTTGCTCGAGCCATTACTGCGTACCCGTGACCGCGTTCACCTGGCAGACGGTTTTTCTCCCTGCGTGGTTTTGCTGAATAACGACTTGTCGGCAGGTATTCCCGAAATTCTGCAAAACGTCAGCCAAACCGTCCTGCCGCCGCTGCACGGCGGTTGGACAACCCGCCGCAAAACCGCCCACTTCGCCGCTTACGACCAAGTGGCGGCGGAGTTTGCCGAATTAATCGATATCGACGAATGGCAGATTAATCCGTATTTTGAAAAAATCAGCGGCTTGGATTTCCAAGAGCGCGAGGGCGAAGACGCGTTGGCGGAAGCAGTAGGGCGCGTATTGGCGAAAATCCAAGCCAAGTATGATGAAAAAGGCATTGGCGACAAGCCTTTCGCCATCGTCAAAGCCGATGCGGGCACTTACGGAATGGGCGTGATGAGTGTGAAGTCCGCCGACGAAGTGCGCGGGCTGAACCGCAAAAACCGCAACAAAATGGCCAAAGTCAAAGAAGGCTTGGAGGTAACGGAGGTTATCGTACAGGAAGGTATCTACACCTACGAAACCTTAAACGGCGCCGTATGCGAGCCGGTGGTATATATGATGGATCGGTTTGTCATCGGCGGCTTTTTCCGCGTGCACGAAGGCCGCGGCGCGGATGAAAACCTGAATGCGGGCGGCATGGTGTTCGTACCGCTTTCCAACAGCATTCCGACCGGCGACGGCGACGACTCCGAAGAAGCCCCCGAAGCCTGCAAACGCGTGTTCGAACAATGGGATTCGCTCGGCATGCCGCGAGCAGGCAAAAGCAGCGGTATCGACAACGAACACAACCGGCTGTATGTGTACGGCGTGATGGCGCGCCTGTCGCTCTTGGCGGCGGCAATCGAATTGGAGCAAACCGCGCCGCAGGCGTGAGGTTGAGCCGGTTTTAATTAAGATTGAACTAAAAAAGGCCGTCTGAAAATCCGAGTGTGATTTTCAGACGGCTTTTTCTTACACCCCTATATACAGGGGAAGTCAAATACGAAACCCATGCCCTTTATGCACATGCTA
>NZ_BCWL01000028.1 GCF_001592185.1 Bergeriella denitrificans NBRC 102155 | reverse complement strand
ATACAGCACCATACCGCTTTCCCGATTTTACTCGTCAGGGCAATGATGTACCGTCATCTCGCCGCTGCGGCCGATCAGTTGGCGGATATCGGCCATATCCTGAGCGGAAACGCCGCTAAAGGTCAACGCCAGGCCGACGGCTTCGGGCGGACTGACTTTGATGCCGCCTTCTTCCCATTGGATGCGGCCGCCGCCGAAACCGGACGAGGTCAGGCGGGCGATGCCGACTTGTGCGGCCGAGCGGCTGCGGTATGTGCCTAAGCTGATTTCACCGTCGTACAATTCGCCGTGAAAGCCCCGATGCCGCAAATCCGCCAGCTTGGCTGCAGCTGCGCCCTCCGTCGGTATCAGCACGCGGAAAGTCCGCTGCGCTTTGGCGGCGGCCGTCTGCCCCGCCCTGCGGATTTCGCCCGCCGCAACGGTATGCGGCCATGCAGCCAATGCACTTTCCAGCCTGCGGTAATCGTGTTCGTCCATCGCCACGTTAGCATACGGCGTGCATACGGATGCTGCTTGCGGCGCGGCATCTGCGTTGTGAACAGCATCATCTGCCGCCTGCGGTGTCTCCGGTTGAGATGGCAGCACACCCGCTTCGCCATGTTCACTATTCCCTGCTGCAAACTCAGCTTCACGCTGCGGTTCGGCTTCGGGCAAGGCAGTGTATTCATCGGGTTGCGGCAATTCAGGCAAAACAGGCGGCTCAACAGCGGCGGCTTCTGCTGCTGTTTCTGCCGACACTTCTTCCTCCGAAACTTCAATTTGCGGCTCGGGTTCAGGCAGCGCCACATATTCATCAGGCTGCGGCAATGCGGGCAAAACAGGCGGCTCAACGGCGGCTTCTGCTGCTTTTTCTGCCGACATTTCTTCCGCCGAAACTTCAATTTGCGGCTCGGGTTCAGGCAGCGCCACATATTCATCCGGCTGCGGTAATGCGGATAAAACAGGCGGCTCGGCAGCGGCGGATTCTGCGGCTGTTTCTGCCGACACGTCTTCCGCTGCAGTTTCAATTTGCGGCTCGGGTTCAGGCAAAGCCACATATTCATCAGGCTGCGGTAATTCAGGCAAAACAGGCGGCGCAGGCATGGCAGGTTCTGCCGCCGCTTCGGCATTTTCAGACGGCATTACTGTGCTTTCCGTTACAGCGGTTGCAGCCTCCTCCGCCTGCACGCCCTCGGGTGCGGCAAGTGTGGCGCAGCCCGTCGCCAGCGTGCACAGCGCGGCGGCCAATCCCGGCAAAATTCTGCTCATGACTGTTCAATCCAATTCAGCAGGCCGTAAATCACCAGATTATCGACGATTTGGACATAGTTTCCGGCCACAAAGGCTTCCGGCAGCGCCTGAACCACTTTAGCCGCGCCGCCGCCCGTGATGATGACATCCACGGCTTTGTCTGCACCGACTTTCTTTTTCAGACGGCCGTGCATCAGCATCAGCGCACCGCACACGGCGTCCATCATGCCGCTGGCCAGCGCGTTGGACGTGGTGGTCGGGAAGGCGTACACCTTGCCGATGGGGCGGTTGAGATTGGCGGTTTTGGCGGCCATGGCTTCGCGCATCAGATGGAAGCCCGGCATAATGGTACCGCCGAGATAGTGGTTGTCGTCGGTCAGCGCGTCGGTGGTCACGGCGGTACCGCAGCTGACGACCACGCAGGCATTGCGGGTAAAGCGGCGGCTGCCCAGCGCGTTAAACCAGCGGTCGGAGCCGTGTTCTTCGGGGTGGCGGTAATGATTGCGTACGCCCAGCGCCTGCTCCATCGATGCCAGCCATTCGACCGACCGGCCGATTTGCGTTTCCACCAGCTGCTTTTTGGCTTCGCCGCACACCGCGCAGCCGACGACTTTTACCAAACCGTCGGCACGCGCCGCCCATTCTTCGCCCAGGCGGCTCAAATCCCGATACGGCGCGCGGCTGACTTCGCCGAAGCTGCCGTTTTCTGCCCAAGCCCATTTTAATTGGCTGTTGCCGCCGTCCAGCAGCAGATAGCGGCGGTTGCGCACAATATGTTCAGGGCGCGGGTCATCGTTGGGGCGCAGGCTGACTTCGCCGCAGACAATGGTTTTCACACCTTCGGCGGTTTCCAGCAGCAACGCACCCTGCTCGTTTACGGCCAGCGCGCGGCCTTCGTGCAGCGGCTGGCCGTCCATCAGCAGGCGCACGGCGCGGCCGCCGTCGCGGTGCACTGCTTGATAATCCGCCAACATGGGCGCAAAGCCGTGCTCGGCAAATTGGCAAAACGCGCTGTCGATTTCGGCCAATACTGCATCCAAAAGCTGCGATGCCGATGCGCCGCGCTGCGATGCCGTCTGAAAAAGCGCCTGCACCGAGGCGGCGTGTTCGATTTCTTTGGGCAGCACGAAATTGATGCCAATGCCGACCACGGCCACCGTGCGCCCGCCGTTTCTGACGGTTTCGATTAAAATGCCGCCCAGTTTTTCGCGGCCGACCACCAAATCGTTCGGCCATTTAATCTGCGTATTCAAGCCCAGCTTGGCCAGTGCGCGGTTGCAGGCCAACGCGGCAACGGGGGCGAGCGCGCCCAATTCGTGCTGCGGCTTGTCGAACGCCCAGCCTAAGCTGAACATCAGGCACTCGCCCGGCTTGTGCTGCCAGCTGCGCCCCTGCCGCCCGCGCCCGCGGCTTTGGAAATGGGTCACGCACAGCAGCTTGTGCGCCTGCTGCGCCGATTCGCGTGCCACGGCCAATACTTCATCGTTGCTGGACACGCATTCGTGCAGCAAGGCCGTCTGAAAACCGTGGTGCGCGCCGATTTGCGCCAGCCCGTCTTCGTCAAACAGCGCCAGCGGCCTGATTAACCGCCATTGTCCGTCATGCTGGCGCAGCAGGCCGCGGATGTGCGGCGGCATCTGCTGCCAAAAGCCGTTGAGCTGCTGCGGTTTGACACCCGCCAACCGCGCCAATCGGGAAACGTGGTGCGGCAGGCCGTCTGAAAGTGCGGACAATACCTGCCAATGCTGCAATTTGAGCGCCATCATCCGGCCGCCTTTTCGCCCGCTTCCGCCGCACGGATTTTTTCCAATGTTTTGGTGGTAGAGGTTTGGTGTAAAAACGGAATCGAATACACTTTGCCGCCGCGTGCCAGCGTTTCCGCCGCGCCGACGATTTTCTCCACCGGCCAGTCGCCGCCCTTAATCAAGACATCAGGGCGCACGGCTTCAATCAGCGCGGCGGGTGTATCGTCGTCAAACCAGGTCACCAAATCCACGCTGCCCAGCGCCGCCGCCACCGCCGCGCGGTTGGCCAGCGGATTAATCGGACGGTCGCTGCCCTTGCCCTGACGGCGCACGGATGCATCGGTGTTCAAAGCCAGCACCAAAGCCGCCCCCGCCGAACGCGCCTGCGCCAGATAGGTCACATGGCCGCGGTGCAGGATGTCGAAACAGCCGTTGGTAAACACCAGCGGACGGGGCAAACCGGCCAGCCGCGCGGCCAACTCCTCCGGCGGACAGATTTTTTGTTCGAAATCGGGCAATGACCATTCGGACACGGCTTTCTCCTCAGCGTGAAATAAATGCAAATGAAGCGGATTCTAACATATCCCGCAAGGTTTGCGCCTGTCCCCACACCCTGCTTTGCCGATACTGGTTTGCAACGCTTTTGCCGCCGGAACTGCGGCTACCCTGCTTGGGACGGCGTGCGGCAGGCAGATGTTTTTCAGACGGCTGATTGCGCCCCTGCCATCATGTCCATGTCCAATAACAAATATACCGCCCATTAAAAAGCCGTCTGAAAACACACAGTTTTCAGACGGCCTGTCAATCAACCCTTACGGGCAGCGCCTTTAGAACAAAGAATCCAGCTGCTTGTTGCCGCCGCCGGACGGTGCGGCCGGTTTTTCTTTCGGCGCGGCTGCGGCGGCGTTGTTGCCGCTTTGGGCGGCTTGCGGCTTGTTATTGGCGGCGGGGCGTTGGCGGCGCTGGGCGGAAGATGCCTGGCGCGGCGCGTTGCCGCCGTTGTCCAAAGCCAAGTCAGCGTTGGTGGTTTGGCGCTCTTTCATGTAGTACTCGCCGCTGCGGCTGACCATGCCTTCAGGCGCTTTCATGCCTTTGTTGTCCGTGCCTTTCAGGGCAAACTTCATGTAGTCCACCCATACCGGTACGGCAATCGTGCCGCCGTAGCCGGCGCGGCCCATGCTGCGCGGTTTGTCGAAGCCGATATAGACGGCGGTCACGATGCTCGGGTTGAAGCCGACGAACCAGGCGTCTTTATTGTCGTTGGTCGTACCGGTTTTGCCCGCAATATCGGAGCGACCCACTGCCGCCGCGCCGCGTGCCGTACCCGAGCGCACCACATCCTGCATGATTTTATACATGATGTAGGCATTGCGCGGGTCGATGGCCTGCGGTGCGTTTTCACCGGCCACCAGCGGCTGCATCTGCGCGCGCAGACGGCCTTGGCTGTCGTAAATTTTATCAATCACATAAGCCGAAACTTTATAACCGCCGTTGGCAAAAACCGTATAACCCTCGGCAACACGCAAAGGCGTGGTTTCGCCCGTACCCAGCGCCATAGACAGGCTGGCCGGAATTTCAGACGGCTTGAAGCCGAAGCGTTGGATGTATTGCTGCGCGTAGCCGACACCGATCGACATCAGGATGCGGATGGACACCATGTTTTTGGAGGCCGTCAGCGCCTGACGCAGGGTAATGTAGCCCGAATAGCGGCCGTCTGCATTTTTCGGTGCCCACGCTTTGCCGCCCGCACCTTTGCCCGGCAGGACAATCGGCGCATCGTTAATCAGCGTGGAGGCGGTCATGCCTTTGGCCAATGCGGCGGAGTAAACGAAGGGTTTAAAAGTTGAACCTGGCTGGCGCATGGCCTGAGTGGCGCGGTTGAAGGTTTTGCTGTGGTAGTCATAGCCGCCGACCAATGCGCGAATGGCACCGGTTTTCGCGTCCAGCGACACCAGCGCACCCTGCAGCAACGGCTCCTGCACCACCGTCCACTGGTCGCCGCTGCCTTTGACGCGGATAACCGAGCCTTTGCGGATGCGGTCGTCACCCATTTTCTTGTTGTTGACGGCGCGTGCGGCAAAGCCCAGCGAACCGTTGCCCAGAGTAACGCGACGGCCGCTCGGCAGCTGGATAACCACGCCTTTGCGTGTGGTATCCACCACCACTGCGGGAATCATGCCGTCCACGGTATAAAGCGTAGACAAATGCTTGCCGACGGTTTCTTCGATATTGTCCGACTGGCTCAAATCGATGAAGTCTTCGGCACCGCGATAGCTGCTGCCGCGGTCGAAATTGCGGAGCGCCTTACGCAAGGCCGCCGTAGCGACTTTCTGATGCTCGGTGCTGACTGTGGTGTACACCTTAAAGCCCTGTGTATAGGCTTCTTCACCGTATTTTTCATACAGCTCCTGGCGTACCATTTCTGCAACATACAGGGCGCTTTGGTCGATTTTCTGCACGAAGCGCTCGTAATGCAGCTCTTCTTTCAGCGCCTGGTCGCGCTGCTGCATGGTAATCATGCCCTCTTCGAACATATTGTTCAGAATATATGCCTGACGCAGCTTGGCACGCTCGGGATTGACAATCGGGTTGTAAGCCGACGGCGCTTTCGGCAGGCCGGCCAGCATCGAGGCTTCTGCCAAAGACAGGTCTTTGACGTTTTTGTTGAAATAAATCTGTGCCGCCGCCGCGAAACCGTAAGCGCGTTGACCCAGATAGATTTGGTTGAAATACAGCTCCAAAATCTGGTCTTTGGTCAGCGACTGCTCGATTTTGTAAGCCAGCAGCGCTTCGTTGAATTTACGCGTAAAGGTGCGCTCGCTGCTCAGGAAGAAGTTTTTGGCCACCTGCTGGGTGATGGTACTCGCGCCCGACTGCACGCCGCCGGCTACTAAGTTGCCGACAATCGCGCGTGCCACGCCGACCAGGTCAACGCCCCAGTGGTCATAAAAACGCTTATCTTCCGCCGCAATTACGGCGTTTTTCAATACAGCGGGGAAATCTTCGATTTTGGTAAATTCCCTGCGCTCTTCACCGTATAAACCGATGACTTTGCCGTCTGAAGAATAGACGGTCAGCGGCATTTTCGGCTGGTAATATTGGACGCTCTCTAAAGAGGGCAGCTTGGGATAGGTCACCAGAATCGCAATCGCCACCAAGCCGGCGCCGAAAAGAGACAAACCCAATATCAGACCGATCAGGGTCGTTATAATTTTCTTAATCATGACTTATTAATATTTGCCATTACAAGCATTAAATAAAGTAAAATAGACAACAATTTCCAAGCCGGAGCCTGCCGCCCGGGCGGTCGTCAAATACCGCATTTTAGCAGGCAGACCCCGCCGGCACGCAAGCAGCCGCAATATTTCATACCGCAGGAACGCCCCATGCGCTTATTTCAACACACCGGAAAACCTGCTGCCGCCGGCAAGCGGCAGACCCAAGCCGCGCTTCCGCGCTCGGCCGTCGGTATCGACATCAGCCAATACGCCGTCAGGATGGTTCTGCTGTCAGGCCATAGTTTAAACCAAATCCGGCTGGAAAAATACGCCGTGACCCCGCTGCCCAAAAATATTGTCAAGGGCAACAAGATTCAGGATTACGAACAGCTCGTTCCATATTTGCAGCATACTTATACCCAATTACACACCAGTTGTAAAATTTTTGTCGCCGCCATGCCCCACGGTTTGGCTTCTCTGGAACACGCCGTCAGCCGCACGCCGCTTGATGCCGCGGGGCTGGAAGACTTTGCCGAATCCGAAGTGGCGCAAATCGGCCCGCACGGCGACATGAACTACGACTACCAACCCGATGGCAGCGACAGCCGCAGCGGCGGGCAGAAAATCCTGATTGCCGCCGCCAAAAAAGACGATGTCGAGCCGCGCGCCGAAATGTTCGAACAGGCCGGGCTGCCGCTGCACGCGCTGGATTTGGATTTGTTGGCGCAACGCAACGCTTTTGCCTACTGGCTCAACTGCCACGCGCCGGAACTGGCACACGAAAAAATCGCCGTATTCGGCATTTACGACACCCAAATGTATGCCTTAATCATGCGCGGCGGCCAAATCCTCTACAAGCAGGAAACCGCCGCCAGCGTCGAGCAGCTGCTCCACCTGATACGGCATACCTACCAAACCGGCGAAGAAGAAGCCCGTTATATGCTCAACCTGACCGAAAAGCCCGGCGGCTACCAATCGCAAATCGCCGAACGCTTCAATATGCAGATTACCCAGGAAGTCCAGCGCGTTTTGCAGTTTTACTACACCACGCAGACCATGGAAGCCTTCTCCGGCATCAAGCACATCCTGCTGACCGGCTCCGCATCGTGCCAGCCCGGGCTGGCCGAAAGCGTATCGGCGCAAACCAATACGCCCGTACAATGCGTTTATCCCGCGCTCGCTGCCGAACGCGGCCCGTATATCGATGCGGCGCAGCTGCAGGCCGACGCGCCCGCGCTGACCGTTGCCTTCGGCCTGGCGGCAAGGGGGCTGTAAATGATCGAACCGGTAAAAATCAACCTGCTGCCCTACCGCGAAACCGAGCGCCTGCATAAACAGCAGCAGTTTAAAGTATTGATGCTCTCCGCCCTAATCGGCGGGCTTGCCCTGGCCGTCGGCGCTTATGTCGCGCTCGGTGCCGCCATCGGCAACCAGGAAAGCCGCAACCGCCATTTGGAAAACGAAATCGGCAAGCTCGACCAAAATCTGGGCGAAATCCAAAAACTCCAGCAGGAAAAAGAGCGTTTTCTGGCCAAAAAGCAAAAAGTGGAAGAGCTGCAACAAGCGCGCCACCGAGCCGCCCGTATGCTTGATACGCTCAACGCCCGCATTCCCGCCGATACCTACCTGACATCACTTGAAGCGGAAAGCCCCGACACCTACAAACTCTCCGGCCGCGCCTTAAACGACAACAAAATCGCCGTATTTATGCAGGCGCTGCCCGCAGGCGGCGTATTCGGGCAGCCCGAGTTGCTCGGCATCCAAAAAAACGGCAGCTATCAGTCTTTTACCCTGAAAGCCCGCCTGTCCGATGCAAGTGCAGAGCCTGAAGCCCCGCAAACGCCGCAACCGACCCAGACACAGGAGCCGCAACCGTAATGTCTTCCGTAAAACTGCGTAACGCCGACCTCAAAGACTTATACCTGCTCGATATGCCGGCCAAGCTGCTGCTGGCCGCGCTGTCGGTTGCCGCCATTATGGCTTTCGGCTATGCTGCCTTATTCCGCTTCCAGCTCGACGACCTCTCCGCCCTGAAAGAGCAGGAAGCGCAGCTGCGCCAGACCTACGCCCGCAAAAGCATGGAAGCCGCCGCGCTCGACAGCCTGCAGGCCGAGTTGAACGCCACCCGCAGCGCGTTCGACACCCTGTTGCGCCAGCTGCCGACCGATGCCGAAATTCCCAATCTGATTCAAGAGCTTCATCTGGCTGCCTCGCAAAACGGCCTGCGCTTGGACAGCGTGACCCCGCTGCCGCCCGCAGCCGACGGCGCCGTGCAGAAGCTGCCCTATAACGTCGTATTGAGCGGGCCGTTCGACCGCCTGCATCAGTTTGTCCGCGATGTCGGCGGCCTGTCGCGCATCATCACACTGGACTCGCTGAACATTACCCGCCAAGCCCCTGCGGACAATCCGTCCGGGCTGCTGACCCTGAGTGCCACCGCCACCACTTACCAAGCCCGCGCGGAAGCGGAAACCGCCGGCGGGCAGGATACCAACCCTACGGATTAACGGCCGAGATATGATGAAAAAGTTTTACGCACCCGTCTGCCTGATGCTGGCGGCCTGCACCCCGGCACACGAAGACCTCGACCAATGGATGAGCCAAACCCGCGCCGCCGCCAAAACCGGAGCGGCATCGCAAGCCGCGCCCTTGTCGGTATGGTCCGAGCCTTATGTCGCGCCCAAGTCCGACGGCAGCAACGCCTTTGACGCAGGCCGTCTGAAAACCACGCCCGCCCGCCGCAACGCACCCGGCGCTGACCGCATCAAAGAACGGCTGGAAGGCTACGATCTCGAAAGCCTGCGCTATGTCGGATTATTGGAAAGCAACGGCAAAGTATCCGGCTATATCGAAGCCGACAATTATGTCCATACCGTCGGCATCGGCAGCTACATCGGCCGCAACCACGGCAGAATACAGCGCATCACGCCCGACAAAATCCTACTGACCGAGCTAATTGAAGGCGAAGACGGCAACTGGATTTACCGCAGCGCCGAGCTGCCCATGAGCAGCAGCGCCGACAGCAAATCCGCTCCCGATAATCAAGCCGCATCCGAATAACACCGCTGCCGCGCGGCGGCACACCGACACACCAAGATTCCAAACGGGTTTCACTATGAACAGCAAACACGTCAAAAACCTTCTGGCCGGATTGGGCATGGCCGCCGCTTTTCAGACGGCCTTTGCCGGCAACATTACCGACATCAGCGTCTCTTCCCTGCCCGACAACCAGAAAATCATCAAAATCCGTTTCGACCAAGACGCCACCCTGCCCAGCGGCTTCGTGACCGGCACGCCGGCACGGATTGCCCTGGATTTCGTCGGCACGCAGGTACGTCTGGCACAATCCGTATTCGAATACGCCGACCCCCTGCTCGACCAGATTACCACCGCGCAAAACAACAACCGCGCCCGCATCGTATTGGGGCTGCACCGCGCCGGACAATACACCGCCGAAATCCGCGATGACGAAGTATGGATATTCGTCAGCGAAGCGACCGACCGCAACAACCTGTCGATTATCGCCGACCCCGTGCCTCATGCCGCACCCGCCGCCCACATCGACTTCCGCAAAGGCGCATACGGCAGCGGCGTTGTCGAGCTGGCCGCCGACGGCTTCAACGGCCGCCCGGACATCAAAGAGCAAGGCGACCGCGTCGTCATCACGCTGAAAAACCACACCCTGCCCACGCAGGCACAGCGCAGCTTGGATGTCCGCGACTTCGACACCCCCGTGCGCAACATCACCCTCAAGCGCATCGGCAACGCCACCCGCCTCACCATCACCAATACCGGCCGCTGGGAGCTGAATACCCGCACCTCCGGCAACCGCTTCTATTTTGAAATCCGCCCCAAAGCCGCCGACAGCGCCCCTGCCGGCCTGCCGTCGCGTTCGGCCAAATCATTCAGCGGACGCAGATTGTCGCTGGATTTCCAAGACATCGACGTACGCACCATTCTGCAGATTCTGGCTAAAGAATCCGGCCTCAACATCGTGGCCAGCGATTCGGTTCGCGGCAAAATGACCCTGTCGCTGAAAGACGTGCCCTGGGATCAGGCGCTGGATTTGGTGATGCAGGCGCGCAATCTCGATATGCGCCGCCAGGGCAACATCATCAACATCGCCCCGCGCGAAGAGCTGCTGGCCAAAGACAAAGCCTTTTTGCAAGCCGAAAAAGAGATTGCCGAGCTGGGGCCGCTGTATTCCCAAACCTTCCAGTTTAAATACAAAAACGTGGAAGAGTTCCGCAAAATCCTGCGTTTGGACGAAAGCGGACGCAGCAGCAGCGGCGACCACCGCAACACCCTGCTCAGCCCGCGCGGCAGCGCCTTAATCGACCCCGGCACCAACACCCTGATTGTCACCGACACGCGCAACGTCATTGAAAAATTCCGCAAGCTGGTGGACGAGCTGGATGTTGCCGCGCGGCAGGTGATGGTGGAAGCGCGCATTGTCGAAGCCGAAGAAGGCTTCTCACGCGATCTCGGCATCAAATTCGGCTATGCCGGCAGCAGCTCAGGCGGCAATACCGGTTGGGGCAACACCTGGAACGGCGGCAATACCCTGACCAACAATCCCAACATCAGCCTGCCCGTTGCCGCCGCCACATCTTCCGTTGCGCTGGTACGCTCGTTTTCATCGGCCGCGCTCGGGCTGGAGCTTTCCGCGTCCGAAGCCGAACGCAAAACCAAAACCATTTCCAACCCGCGCGTCCTAACCCAAGACCGCAAAGAAGCCTCGATTGAATCCGGCCAGGAAATCCCCTACCAGGAATCCAGCTCCAGCGGCGCGACTTCCGTCACCTTCAAAAAAGCCGTGCTCGGCCTGACCGTCACCCCCAACATCACGCCCGACGGCCAAATCATCATGACGGTGAAAATCAACCGCGACACCCCCGTGCCCTGCCAAACCGACGGCGTCAACACCTTGTGTATCAGCACCAAAAACCTGAACACCCAAGCCATGGTGGAAGACGGCGGCACGCTCATCATCGGCGGCATCTACGAAGAAACCAGCGGCAATACCGTCAACAAAGTGCCGTTTTTAGGCGATATTCCCGTTGTCGGCAACCTCTTCAAATCCCGCGCCCGCTCCGAAGAGCGCAAAGAGCTGCTGGTCTTCATCACTCCCCGGATTATGGACGGACAAGGCAACAACTTACGCTATTAATCCCGACAAACAGGCATACTTATACCAATAAGCATGTCTGTTTTAATATATTCCTGCATAAGCATCCCCGCCGCAGCCAAATAAAACATTTTTCTGCCAATATCGTATAAAATGCCCGATATGGAAAAAATCAACGGCAACTTAATCTTAATCGGACTGATGGGCGCGGGCAAAACCACGCTGGGCAAGCACGTTGCCCAATCGCTCGGCCGCCGCTTTTACGACAGCGACCAAGAAATCTGCACCCACTCGGGCGTTTCCATTCCCACCATTTTCGAAATGGAAGGCGAGCAGGGATTCCGCAACCGCGAAAGCGCCATGTTGAAAAAGCTGGCTGCCGAACACAACATCGTACTCTCCACCGGCGGCGGCGCAGTCTTGCGCGAAGAAAACCGCCGCTGCCTGCGCGAAAGCGGCACGGTCGTTTACCTGCATACCCTGCCCGAAATCCTGCTGGAGCGCACCCGCTACGACACCAACCGCCCGCTGCTGCAGGTCGAAAACCCGCTGGCCAAACTGCAGGAGCTTTACGAAGCCCGAGACCGCATCTACCGCGATACCGCCCATGTCGTCATCGAATCGGAAAACTACCAGCACACCCTCAGCCGCCTGACCAACATTCTGACCCCGCATGCTTGAGCGTGCTGCCCGCATCTGCGGCAAAGGCCGTCTGAAAAACCCTTTTTTCAGACGGCCTTATACCTTGCCCGAACACCATTCCGCACAGGAGCCACCATGCACACCCTGACCGTCCGCACCCCGTCCCACAACTACCCCATCTACATCGGCCGTGACCTGCTCGATTCCGCGCACAAGCTGCTCAAACCGCATCTGGGCAAAAAAGCCGCCGTCATCACCAACGAAACCATCGCCCCCCTGTATCTGGAAAAAATTCAGACGGCCTTAACCCGCGCCGGCGTGCCCCATTTCAGCATCATCCTGCCCGACGGCGAAGAACACAAAAACTGGCAAACCCTCAATCTCATTTTCGACGGCCTGATGACCCACCGCGCCGAGCGCAAAACCACGCTTATCGCACTGGGCGGCGGCGTTATCGGCGATATGGTCGGCTTTGCCGCCGCCACCTACCAGCGCGGCGCCCCCTTTATCCAAATCCCGACCACCCTCTTAAGCCAAGTCGATTCCTCCGTCGGCGGCAAAACCGCCATCAACCACCCGCTCGGCAAAAACATGATCGGCGCGTTTTACCAGCCGCAGGCCGTATTGGCCGACCTCGCCACCCTGCAAAGCCTGCCGCCGCGCGAATTGGCCGCCGGCATGGCCGAAGTGGTCAAATACGGCGCACTCGGCGACAGCACCTTTTTCGAATGGCTGGAGCAAAACATGGCCGACCTGATGGCGCAGCAGCCCGACAAACTCGCCCAAGCCGTGTACCACTGCTGCAAAATGAAAGCCGACATCGTTGCCGACGACGAAACCGAACAAGGCATCCGCGCCTGGCTCAACCTCGGCCACACCTTCGGCCACGCCATCGAAGCCGAAATGGGCTACGGCGTCTGGCTGCACGGCGAAGCCGTCGCCGCCGGCTGCGTACTCGCCGGCCGCCTGTCGGAGCAGCTGGGCACGCTCGCCCCCGAAGACACCCGCCGCATCGCCGCCCTGATGCAGGCCGCCGGCCTGCCCGCCGAGCCGCCGTGTTTCCCGTTCGAGCACTGGATTGCCCACATGAGCCACGACAAAAAAGTCGAAAGCGGCATCATGCGTTTTATCGGCCTCAACCGCATCGGCCAAGCCAATATCACCGAAATCACCGATACCGACATCTTGCACCGCACCCTGTCGCCCTATCTGCCTGTATAATCAGAACATTCAGCATTTAATCAGGCAGCGGGCGCGGCAACGCTGTATCATCTGTGTTCAATGACGATAAAGCCGCCGCGCCCGCACGATATCTCCTATGGAACAACCCGATTTCTTCACCATTCCCAGCCCCTGCATCGGCGTGTGCGAAGCCAATGCCAAAGGCTATTGCAAAGGCTGCCTGCGTAGCCGGGAAGAGCGGCTCTATTGGCAGCGGATGAGCGACGGGCAAAAACACCAAGTCATGCGCCTGCTCGCCCTGCGCCGCAGCAAAATCCGCAGCCGCGCCCTGGCCGCCGACGAAGACTTCGGCACAGAAGCCCCAGAACAGATGGGCTTGTCGTTTTAAGGTTCGGGAAACGGCGCTTCCTGCCTCTGCTTTGGTTCCTATTTCTCTTGTCATACAAAGAGCCGTCTGAAAATCGATTTTCAGACGTTTTTTTAATGACTTTTTAATGGCTATTTAAAGATTAAAGGTGTAAGGGACAAAAAAGGCGCTAGAAATCCCCGCAAGCCTTATTCTATAAGCTTTTTAAAGCAGTCAAAGGTTTTGGCATTTCCCC
>NZ_BCWL01000027.1 GCF_001592185.1 Bergeriella denitrificans NBRC 102155 | reverse complement strand
TAGATAAGGATATAGATAATGGCTAACCAAAAAATCCGTATCCGTCTGAAAGCTTACGATTACAGCTTGATTGACCGTTCTGCACAAGAAATCGTAGAAACTGCCAAACGTACCGGTGCAGTGGTAAAAGGTCCGATTCCTTTACCAACTAAAATCGAACGTTTCAACATTCTGCGTTCTCCGCACGTGAACAAAACTTCCCGTGAGCAATTGGAAATCCGTACGCACCTGCGTCTGATGGACATTGTTGACTGGACTGATAAAACAACTGACGCGCTGATGAAGCTGGACTTGCCGGCCGGCGTGGACGTGGAAATTAAAGTTCAATAATCTGTATTGAAGCAAGCCGAACAGTTTTCTGTTCGGCTTTTTTATGCCGTAAGGCCGTCTGAAAAAACCTCTGTCGTGGTTTTCAGACGGCCTTGTGATGAAAACGCTAAGTTTTTATTGATATTTTTTCCGATAGTGAAGTATAATTGCGGACTTGGTGCTGATGTACCAAGTTTTTATCTTTGTCCGAAGGTAGGCCAATCGTAGCTTGCCCCTTTACTTAAAAGGAAAATAATCATGACTTTAGGTCTGGTTGGACGCAAAGTTGGTATGACCCGCGTGTTCGACGAACAGGGTGTTTCTGTTCCGGTAACTGTGTTGGATATGTCTGCTAACCGCGTTACACAAGTTAAATCCAAAGATACTGACGGCTATACTGCCGTACAAGTTACCTTTGGTCAGAAAAAAGCAAACCGTGTCAATAAAACCGAAGCCGGTCACTTTGCGAAAGCAGGCGTGGAAGCCGGTCGCGGCTTGGTTGAGTTTGCTTTGACTGAAGAAAAATTGGCTGAGCTGAAAGCCGGTGACGAAATCACTGTAGCTATGTTTGAAGTCGGTCAATTGGTTGATGTAACCGGCACCTCTAAAGGTAAAGGTTTCTCCGGTACCATCAAACGTCATAACTTCGGTTCTCAACGTACCTCTCACGGTAACTCGCGTTCTCACCGCGTTCCCGGTTCTATCGGTATGGCTCAAGACCCTGGTCGCGTTTTCCCCGGTAAGCGCATGGCCGGTCAATACGGTAACACCAAAGCAACTGTTCAAAAACTGGAAGTTGTACGCGTGGATGCCGAGCGCCAACTGCTGCTGGTGAAGGGTGCTGTTCCTGGTTCGGTAAACAGCGATGTCGTGGTACGTCCAAGCGTGAAAGTAGGTGCGTAATGGAATTGAAAGTAATTGACGCTAAAGGACAAGTTTCAGGCAGCTTGGCTGTTTCTGATGCTTTGTTTGCTCGTGAATACAATGAAGCATTGGTACACCAACTGGTTACTGCTTTTTTGGCAAATGCCCGTTCCGGCAACCGTGCTCAAAAAACCCGTGCTGAAGTAAATCACTCGACTAAAAAACCATGGCGCCAAAAAGGTACCGGCCGTGCTCGTTCCGGTATGACTTCTTCTCCGCTGTGGCGTAAAGGTGGTCGTGCGTTCCCGAACAAACCTGACGAAAACTTCACTCAAAAAGTGAACCGTAAAATGTACCGTGCAGGCATGGCTTCCATCCTGTCTCAACTGGTGCGTGACGAGCGTCTGTTTGCCATCGAGTCGCTGACTGCTGAAACTCCGAAAACCAAAGTTTTTGCTGAACAAGTGAAAAACCTGGGTCTGGAGCAAGTGCTGTTTGTCACCAAACAGCTGGACGAGAATGTTTATTTGGCTTCACGCAACTTGCCGAATGTACTGGTTTTGGAAGCTCAACAAGTTGATCCTTACAGCTTGCTGCGCTACAAAAAAGTCATCATCACTAAAGATGCAGTTGCACAATTAGAGGAGCAATGGGTATGAATCAACAACGTTTGACTCAAGTGATTTTGGCACCTATCGTTTCTGAAAAAAGCAACGTATTGGCTGAAAAACGCAATCAAATGACGTTTAAAGTGGCTGCTAATGCGACCAAAACCGAAATTAAAGCTGCTGTCGAGCTGCTGTTCGGTGTTCAGGTTGCTGCGGTAACTACCGTTACCATCAAAGGTAAAACCAAACGTTTTGGTCGTACTTTGGGCCGTCGCAGCGATGTTAAAAAAGCTTATGTGAGCTTGGCTGCCGGTCAAGAGTTGGATTTGGAAGCCGCTGCTGCAGCTGCAGAATAAGGAATAAGTTAAAATGGCAATCGTTAAAATGAAGCCAACCTCTGCAGGTCGTCGCGGCATGGTTCGCGTTGTTGCAGAAGGTTTGCACAAAGGTGCACCTTATGCACCTCTGGTTGAAAAGAAAAACTCTACTGCCGGTCGTAACAACAATGGTCACATCACCACCCGTCATAAAGGCGGTGGTCATAAGCACCATTACCGTGTTGTAGATTTCAAACGTAACAAAGACGGTATCCCTGCAAAAGTCGAGCGTATCGAATACGATCCGAACCGTACTGCTTTCATCGCACTGCTGTGCTATGCGGACGGCGAGCGTCGTTACATCATCGCTCCGCGCGGTGTTCAAGCCGGTGCCGTATTGGTATCTGGTGCGGAAGCTGCAATTAAAGTAGGTAACACTCTGCCTATCCGCAACATTCCGGTAGGTACGACTATCCACTGTATCGAAATGAAGCCGGGTAAAGGTGCGCAAATCGCCCGTTCTGCCGGTGCTTCTGCAGTATTGTTGGCTAAAGAAGGTGTTTACGCCCAAGTACGTCTGCGTTCCGGTGAAGTGCGTAAAATCCACGTGGATTGCCGTGCAACCATCGGTGAAGTCGGTAACGAAGAACAAAGCCTGAAGAAAATCGGTAAAGCCGGTGCAAACCGCTGGCGCGGTATTCGCCCGACCGTTCGTGGTGTCGTAATGAACCCTGTCGATCACCCGCACGGTGGTGGTGAAGGCCGTACCGGCGAAGCTCGCGAACCGGTCAGCCCATGGGGTACGCCTGCTAAAGGTTACCGCACTCGTAATAACAAACGCACGGATAACATGATTGTTCGTCGTCGTTACTCAAATAAAGGTTAATTAATATGGCTCGTTCATTGAAAAAAGGCCCATATGTAGACCTGCATTTGCTGAAAAAAGTAGATGCTGCTCGTGCAAGCAACGATAAACGTCCGATTAAAACTTGGTCACGTCGTTCTACCATTCTGCCTGATTTTATCGGCTTGACTATCGCTGTACACAACGGCCGTACCCACGTGCCGGTATTCATCAGCGACAACATGGTCGGTCACAAATTGGGTGAGTTCTCATTGACCCGTACCTTTAAAGGCCACTTGGCCGATAAAAAGGCCAAAAAGAAATAAGGTGAATCATGAGAGTAAGTGCACAACATAAAAATGCCCGTATTTCAGCTCAAAAAGCTCGCTTGGTAGCTGATTTGATTCGTGGTAAAGACGTTGCCCAAGCTTTGAACATCTTGGCATTCAGCCCGAAAAAGGGGGCCGAGCTGATCAAGAAAGTATTGGAATCAGCCATCGCCAATGCCGAGCACAACAACGGTGCCGATATTGACGAACTGAAAGTGGTAACCATCTTCGTGGACAAAGGTCCAAGCCTGAAACGTTTCCAGGCGCGTGCCAAAGGTCGCGGTAACCGCATTGAAAAACAAACTTGTCATATCAATGTGACAGTGGGCAACTAAGGAAAAGCTATGGGACAAAAGATTAACCCTACAGGCTTTCGCCTGGCGGTAACTAAAGACTGGTCTTCAAAATGGTTTGCTAAAAGCAACGAATTTTCGACTGTATTGAAGCAAGATATCGATGTTCGTAACTACCTGCGTACCCGTTTGGCAAATGCCTCTGTGGGTCGTGTAGTGATTGAACGTCCTGCGAAATCTGCCCGTATTACCATTCATTCTGCCCGTCCGGGTGTCGTAATCGGTAAAAAAGGCGAGGATATCGAAATCTTGAAACGTGACCTGCAAGCTCTGATGGGTGTGCCGGTACATGTGAATATCGAAGAAATCCGTAAGCCTGAGCTGGATGCGCAGATTATTGCAGATGGCATTGCGCAACAATTGGAAAAACGTGTCCAATTCCGCCGTGCAATGAAACGTTCTATGCAAAATGCCATGCGCGCCGGTGCTAAAGGTATCAAAATCATGACTTCAGGCCGTCTGAACGGTGCGGATATCGCGCGTAGCGAATGGTACCGCGAAGGCCGTGTGCCTCTGCATACTCTGCGTGCCAACGTTGATTATGCAACCAGTGAAGCTCACACCACTTACGGTGTGTTGGGTCTGAAAGTTTGGGTTTACACCGAAGGTGATGTGAAATCTTCCGCTAAACCTGAAGAGAAGAAACAAAGAAAGGCAGGTGGTCGTCATGCTGCAGCCAACTAGACTGAAATACCGCAAACAGCATAAAGGCCGTAACACTGGTATCGCAACCCGCGGTAACAAAGTAAGCTTCGGCGAATACGGTTTGAAAGCTGTCGGCCGCGGCCGTTTGACTGCCCGCCAAATCGAGGCGGCCCGTCGTACCATGACCCGTCACATCAAACGTGGCGGCCGTATTTGGATTCGTGTGTTCCCGGATAAACCGATTACCGAAAAACCGATTCAAGTCCGTATGGGTGGCGGTAAAGGTAACGTTGAATACTACGTTGCTGAAATCAAACCAGGCAAAGTATTGTACGAGATGGACGGTGTTCCTGAGCAACTGGCGCGCGAAGCCTTCGAATTGGCTGCTGCTAAATTGCCGATTCCTACAACCTTTGTAGTAAGACAGGTAGGTCAATAATGAAAGCAAATGAATTGAAAGACAAATCTGTTGAGCAATTAAATGCTGATTTGCTTGACTTATTGAAAGCACAATTTGGCTTGCGCATGCAAAATGCAACCGGTCAGTTGGGTAAGCCCAGCGAACTGAAACGTGTGCGTCGCGATATTGCTCGTATTAAAACCGTTTTAACTGAAAAAGGTGCCAAGTAATGAGCGAAGCTAAAAACGTTCGTACTTTGCAAGGCAAAGTAGTAAGCGACAAAATGGACAAAACCGTAACCGTATTGGTTGAGCGCAAAGTCAAGCATCCGCTGTACGGTAAAATCATCCGCTTGTCTACCAAAATCCACGCTCATGATGAAAAGAATGAGTACGGTATCGGTGATGTAGTGGTGATTGCGGAAACCCGTCCGTTGTCAAAAACCAAATCTTGGATTGTTAAAGAACTGGTTGAAAAAGCACGCACTGTTTAAATTTTAAGACAGTAATGCTTTAATAAGAAACGAAGTATTGCAGCAAATTGAATTTGCGTGTAAACTTCGTTTCTTATCTTTCAGCGTCCTGCTGAAAGTTTCTTCCCGTCGGGATCCAAGACTGGTTTACTAGAACCGTGATGGTTTCAGCTGGTAAGCAGCAATCGAGCTGTGAGTCAGTTGAAAAGGGTAAATTAAGTTGGTTAATTTAAAGGTAATAACATGATTCAAATGCAGACCATCTTAGATGTGGCTGATAACTCTGGTGCGCGCCGTGTAATGTGCATCAAGGTATTGGGCGGATCTAAGCGTCGCTATGCTTCGGTTGGCGATATTATCAAAGTTGCAGTTAAAGATGCTGCTCCCCGTGGCCGTGTTAAGAAGGGTGATGTATACAATGCTGTTGTCGTTCGTACGGCAAAAGGCGTTCGTCGTCCGGATGGTGCGCTGATTAAGTTCGATAACAATGCTGCAGTATTGTTGAACAACAAGCTCGAGCCTATGGGTACGCGTATTTTCGGCCCGGTAACCCGTGAGCTGCGTACAGAGCGGTTTATGAAGATTGTTTCATTGGCGCCTGAAGTGCTGTAAGGAAAAAATAGCGATGAACAAAATTATTAAAGGCGATCAAGTTGTTGTCATTGCCGGTAAGGACAAGGGCAAGCAAGGTCAGGTAGTTCGCGTGCTGGGTGATAAAGTGGTTGTTGAAGGTGTAAACGTTGTTAAGCGTCACCAAAAACCGAATCCGATGCGCGGTGTTGAAGGTGGTATCATTGCAAAAGAAATGCCTTTGGCGATTTCCAATGTTGCGATTTTCAATCCTGAAACCAATAAAGCAGACCGTGTTGGTATTAAACTGATTGAAGGCGAAGGTAAAGTCAAACGTGTTCGCTTCTTCAAATCTAACGGCTCTATCATCGGAGCATAAGGAGATAACATGGCTCGTTTGAGAGAGTTTTACAAAGATACCGTTGTGCCTGAGTTGGTAAAACAATTCGGCTACAAATCAGTAATGGAAGTGCCTCGTATTGAGAAAATCACTCTGAACATGGGTGTGGGTGAGGCAGTTGCTGATAAAAAAGTAATGGAACATGCTGTTGCTGATTTGGAAAAAATTGCCGGTCAGAAACCCGTTGTTACTGTTGCACGTAAATCTATCGCAGGTTTTAAAATCCGTGACAACTACCCGGTAGGCTGCAAAGTGACCCTGCGTCGCGATCAAATGTTCGAATTCTTGGATCGTTTGATTACCATTGCTCTGCCCCGTGTGCGTGACTTCCGCGGTGTAAACGGTAAATCATTTGACGGTCGCGGCAACTACAACATGGGTGTTCGCGAACAAATCATTTTCCCGGAAATTGAATACGATAAAATCGATGCTTTGCGTGGTTTGAATATTACCATTACCACCACTGCGAAAACTGACGAAGAAGCTAAAGCTTTGCTGTCTCTGTTCAAGTTTCCGTTCAAAGGATAATCAATGGCTAAGAAAGCACTTATTAATCGCGAGCTGAAACGCCAGGCTTTGGCGAAAAAATATGCAGCTAAGCGCGCAGCAATTTTTGCAGTGATTAACGATGCGAATGCGACCGAAGAAGAGCGTTTTGAAGCGCGCCTGAAATTCCAAGCAATTCCCCGTAATGCTGCACCTGTACGTCAACGTCGTCGTTGTGCTTTGACAGGTCGTCCGCGTGGTACATTCCGTAAATTCGGTTTGGGCCGTATTAAAATCCGTGAAATCGCAATGCGTGGCGAGATTCCGGGTGTTGTTAAAGCTAGCTGGTAATAGGAGTATTAATAATGAGTATGCATGATCCTATTTCCGATATGTTGACTCGTATCCGTAATGCGCAACGTGCTAACAAAGTAGCGGTTGCGATGCCTTCTTCAAAACTGAAATGTGCGATTGCCAAAGTTTTGAAAGAAGAGGGTTACATCGAGGATTTTGCGGTTTCTGCCGATGCGAAGCCGGTATTGGAAATTCAATTGAAATACTATGCAGGTCGCCCTGTGATTGAGCAAATCAAGCGCGTATCACGTCCCGGTCTGCGTATTTATAAAGCCTCTAGCGAAATCCCGAGCGTGATGAACGGTCTGGGTGTTGCTATTGTTAGTACTTCTAAAGGTGTGATGACTGATCGCAAGGCACGTTCTGAAGGTGTCGGCGGTGAGTTGTTGTGCATCGTAGCCTAGTGGAGAAAATTAAATGTCACGCGTAGCAAAAAACCCAGTGACTGTTCCTGCTGGGGTTGAAGTAAAATTTGGAACCGAAGCTTTGGTAGTGAAGGGTAAAAACGGCGAGCTGTCTTTCCCGCTGCCTGCCAACGTAGCTATCGAATTGAATGACGGCCAATTGACTTTCGCAGCCAAAGACGATACCAAACAGGCAAATGCTATGTCAGGTACTGCCCGTGCGCTGGTAAACAATATGGTTAAAGGCGTTTCAGAAGGTTTTGAGAAAAAACTGCAATTGATCGGCGTGGGTTACCGTGCTCAAGCTCAAGGCAAAGTTCTGAACCTGTCTTTAGGCTTCTCTCATCCTATCGTATACGAAATGCCTGAGGGTGTGGCCGTTCAGACACCTAGCCAAACAGAGATTGTCTTGACTGGTGCAGATAAACAAGTTGTTGGTCAAGTTGCTGCCGAAATCCGCGCATTCCGTGCTCCTGAGCCTTATAAAGGTAAGGGTGTACGCTATGTAGGCGAAGTGGTAGTGATGAAAGAAGCCAAGAAAAAATAATTGAGGTTCACTAATGAATAAACATGCAACCCGACTCCGTCGCGCACGCAAAACCCGTGCACGTATTGCGGACTTGAAAATGGTAAGATTATGCGTGTTCCGCACAAATAATCACATTTATGCTCAAGTAATTAGTGCTGAAGGTGATAAAGTATTGGCTCAAGCCTCTACCTTGGAAGCTGAAGTACGCAACAGCCTGAAATCCGGTAGCAATGTTGAAGCAGCTACTGTTGTAGGCAAGCGTATTGCTGAAAAAGCAAAAGCAGCAGGTGTTGAAAAAGTTGCTTTTGACCGCTCAGGTTTTCAATATCACGGTCGTGTGAAAGCTTTGGCTGAAGCTGCACGTGAAAATGGTTTAAGCTTCTAATATTCGGAGACTTTCAGATGGCAAAACATGAAATTGAAGAGCGCGGTGACGGCCTGATCGAAAAGATGGTCGCTGTAAACCGTGTAACTAAAGTGGTCAAAGGCGGCCGCATCATGGCTTTCTCTGCGCTGACAGTTGTCGGTGATGGTGATGGTCGTATCGGTATGGGCAAAGGCAAATCCAAAGAGGTGCCGGTGGCTGTACAAAAAGCAATGGATCAAGCACGTCGTTCGATGATTAAAGTACCTTTGAAAAATGGTACCATTCATCATGAAGTTATCGGCCGTCACGGTGCGACCCGCGTATTTATGCAGCCTGCCAAAGAAGGTAGCGGTGTGAAAGCCGGTGGTCCGATGCGTTTGGTATTTGATGCGATGGGTATCCATAACATCTCTGCCAAAGTACACGGCTCGACCAACCCTTACAACATCGTACGAGCTACCTTGGACGGCTTGTCAAAACTGTACATTCCTGCTGACATCGCAGCGAAACGCGGCCTGACAGTAGAAGAGATTTTAGGAGCTAACCATGACTGAGCAGAAAAAAATCAAAGTAACTTTGGTTAAAAGCCTGATTGGTACCATCGAATCTCATCGTGCTTGTGCTCGCGGTCTGGGTCTGCGCCGCCGCGAACATACCGTAGAGGTTTTAGATACCCCGGAAAATCGTGGCATGATTAATAAAATCAGCTACCTTTTGAAAGTGGAGTCGTAATATGTTTTTGAATACTATTAAGCCTGCAGAAGGTGCTACTCATGCAGCCCGCCGCGTAGGTCGCGGTATCGGTAGCGGCTTGGGTAAAACAGGCGGCCGCGGCCACAAAGGTCAAAAAAGCCGTTCCGGCGGTTTCCACAAGGTAGGTTTCGAAGGCGGTCAAATGCCTTTGCAACGCCGTTTGCCGAAGCGTGGCTTTAAGTCTCTGACTGCTGCATTGAATGCAGAAGTCCGCCTGAGCGAACTGGCATTGGTTGCTGTTGAGGAAATCGATGTATTGGCTTTGAAACAAGCCGGTCTGATTCCTGCAAATGCACAAAACGTTAAAGTAATTGCTTCCGGTGAAATCACTAAAGCCGTTACTCTGAAAGGCATTAAAGCAACTAAAGGTGCTAAGGCTGCTATTGAAGCTGCCGGCGGTAAAGTTGAAGAATAAGGCTTAAATCATAGTGGCTAATCAACAATCTTCATCAGGTCTGTCAAAATTCGGCGACTTGAAAAAGCGTTTGCTGTTTTTACTGGGTGCGCTGATTGTTTTCAGAATCGGCGCCCATATCCCAGTGCCGGGAGTAGATGCTGTTGCATTAGCTAAATTATACGAAAGCGCTGGGAACGGCATCTTGGGCATGTTGAATATGTTCTCAGGAGGTTCGTTAGAGCGCTTTAGTATATTTGCTATCGGTATCATGCCGTATATTTCGGCCTCCATTATCGTTCAACTGGCTTCGGAAATTCTCCCTTCTTTGAAAGCTTTGAAGAAGGAAGGCGAGGCGGGGCGGAAGGTAATTACGAAATATACGCGTTATGGTACGGTATTACTCGCTGTCTTGCAGAGTATGGGGGTTGCAACCTTTGTTTTCCAACAAGGCATTGTTGTTGCAAATCCGGTTGAGTTTCATATTTCGACAATAGTATGTCTGGTTACCGGTACCATGTTTTTGATGTGGTTAGGTGAGCAGATTACCGAGCGCGGTATCGGCAACGGTATTTCGCTGATTATTACGGCAGGTATCGCAGCGGGTATTCCGGCAGGCGTTGCTCAATTGATTACGCTGACCAGTCAGGGATCGATGAGTATGCTGATGGCGGTGTCTATCGTAATCGGTGCATTATTGTTGATTTATGTGGTGGTTTATTTTGAGAGCGCGCAGCGCAAGATTCCTGTGCATTATGCCAAGCGCCAGTTTGGCGGTGTGACTCAGGGGCAAAATACCCATATGCCGTTCAAGCTCAATATGGCCGGTGTGATTCCTCCGATTTTTGCTTCCAGTATCATTCTCTTCCCGTCTACTTTGCTGGGTTGGTTTGGTTCTAGCAATACAGATAGCTGGCTATACAAAGTTTCAAGTTGGTTACAGCACGGTCAGCCTGCATATATCATTTTATTTGCGGCGACTATTGTCTTTTTCTGCTACTTTTATACAGCATTGGTATTCAGCCCGAAAGAAATGGCTGAAAACCTGAAAAAGAGTGGAGCGTTTGTTCCTGGTATCCGCCCGGGCGAGCAAACTTCCAGATATCTGGAAAAAGTGGTATTGCGTCTGACTCTGTTCGGCGCGCTGTATATCACGATTATTTGTTTGATTCCCGAATTTTTGACAACGGCTTTAAACGTTCCGTTCTATTTGGGTGGCACATCCTTGTTGATTCTCGTTGTGGTTACAATGGATTTCAACACGCAGATCAACTCTTACCGCATGACACAGCAGTATGAAGATTTGCTCAAGCGCCCGGATATGAAATCATTATCACGTAAATAAGACTATGGCTAAAGAAGATACCATACAGATGCAAGGCGAAATTCTTGAAACTTTGCCGAATGCAACATTCAAAGTCAAACTCGAAAACGACCATGTGGTGTTAGGTCATATCTCTGGTAAAATGCGGATGCATTACATCCGCATTTCTCCGGGTGATAAGGTCACCGTTGAGTTGACTCCTTATGATTTAACCCGTGCTCGTATCGTGTTCCGAGCAAGATAGACTGTAAAAAGGAAAAAAAATGCGCGTACAACCTTCTGTAAAGAAAATTTGCCGCAACTGCAAAATTATTCGTCGTAATCGCGTAGTTCGTGTAATTTGTACTGACCCACGTCACAAGCAACGTCAAGGCTAAGAGGCTACATTTCCTCTTAACCTGATTTTGTGGTATAGTGACACACTTTGCCCTAAAAAGGAAAAAATATGGCTCGTATTGCAGGGGTGAATATCCCTAATAATGCCCATATCGTTATCGGCCTGCAGGCCATTTACGGTATTGGCGCGACTCGTGCTAAATTGATTTGCGAGGCTGCAAACATTGCGCCTACTACCAAAGCAAAAGATTTGGACGAGACTCAATTGGACGCTTTGCGTGAACAAGTTGCCAAATATGAAGTAGAAGGCGACCTGCGCCGTGAAGTAACGATGAGCATCAAACGACTGATGGACATGGGCTGCTACCGCGGCTTCCGCCACCGTCGTGGCCTGCCTTGTCGCGGTCAACGCACTCGCACCAATGCCCGTACCCGCAAAGGTCCGCGCAAAGCGATTGCCGGTAAGAAATAATTTTTAAGGAATTTGATTAATGGCTAAAGCAAACACAGCTTCGCGTGTACGTAAGAAAGTACGTAAAACCGTAAGCGAAGGTATTGTGCATGTACATGCTTCTTTCAACAATACCATCATTACAATCACCGACCGTCAAGGCAATGCATTGTCTTGGGCTACCTCTGGCGGCGCTGGTTTTAAAGGTTCTCGTAAAAGTACACCGTTTGCCGCTCAAGTAGCAGCAGAAGCAGCTGGTAAAGTTGCCCAAGAGTATGGCGTTAAAAATTTGGAAGTCCGCATCAAAGGCCCGGGTCCAGGCCGCGAATCTTCCGTACGTGCGCTCAACGCTCTTGGTTTCAAGATTACCAGCATTACTGACGTTACCCCGTTGCCTCATAACGGCTGCCGTCCGCCTAAGAAACGTCGTATTTAATATTGGAGTGATTTGAAACATGGCACGTTATATTGGCCCTAAATGTAAATTAGCACGCCGCGAAGGTACAGATCTGTTCCTGAAGAGCGCCCGTCGTTCTCTGGATTCTAAATGTAAGATGGATTCTGCGCCCGGTCAGCACGGTGCTAAAAAACCGCGTTTGTCAGACTACGGTTTGCAACTGCGTGAAAAACAAAAAATCCGCCGTATCTACGGCGTATTGGAACGCCAGTTCCGCCGTTACTTTGCCGAGGCTGCGCGCCGCAAAGGCTCTACCGGCGAATTGCTGCTGCAACTGCTGGAATCCCGTCTGGACAACGTAGTGTACCGTATGGGTTTCGGTTCTACCCGTGCAGAAGCCCGTCAGCTGGTTTCCCACAAAGCGATTACCGTTAACGGTCAAGTAGTCAATATTCCTTCTTTCCAAGTTAAAGCTGGTGATGTTGTAGCTGTCCGCGAGAAAGCTAAAAAACAAGTGCGTATTCAAGAGGCTTTGAGTTTGGCTACCCAAATCGGTCTGCCAAGCTGGGTTTCTGTTGAAGCAGACAAATTGGAAGGCGTATTCAAAAATATGCCTGATCGCTCAGAATTGACTGGCGATATTAATGAACAGCTGGTGGTAGAGTTCTACTCTAAATAATGCTAGCTCAGTGAGGGACAGTTAAATGCAAAATAGCACAACCGAATTTTTGAAACCTCGTCAAATTGATGTCGATACTTTGTCTGCCACCCGCGCCAAAGTATCTATGCAGCCTTTTGAACGTGGTTTTGGCCACACTTTAGGTAATGCTTTGCGTCGTATCTTACTGTCATCCATGAATGGCTTCGCACCTACTGAAGTGGCTATTGCCGGTGTTTTGCATGAATACTCTACCGTTGACGGCGTACAGGAAGATGTCGTAGACATCCTGCTGAATGTCAAAGGTATCGTATTCAAGCTGCACGGCCGTAGCCAAGTTCAGCTGACTTTGAAAAAATCGGGCGCAGGTCCGGTATTGGCCGGCGATATCGAGCTGACCCACGATGTGGAAGTTTTAAATCCCGATCACGTCATCTGCCATTTGTCCGACAACGGCCAAATCGAGATGGAAATCAAAGTCGAGCAAGGCCGGGGCTACCAATCCGTATCAGGCCGCCGCGTTGTGCGCGACGACAACAAACAGATTGGTGCGATTCAGTTGGATGCGAGCTTTTCGCCCATCAGCCGTGTTAGCTTTGAAGTTGAACCTGCACGCGTAGAACAGCGTACCGACTTGGATAAATTGGTTTTGGATATCGAAACCGACGGCTCCATCGACCCGGAAGAAGCTGTACGCAGTGCCGCACGTATTTTAATTGACCAAATGTCTATCTTTGCCGATCTGCAGGGTACGCCGGTTGAAGAGGTGGAAGAAAAAGCACCTCCGATTGACCCGATTCTGCTGCGTCCGGTAGACGATTTGGAATTAACCGTACGTTCAGCTAATTGTCTGAAAGCTGAAGATATTTATTATATTGGCGATTTGATTCAACGTACTGAAACCGAGCTTTTGAAAACACCGAATTTAGGCCGTAAATCTTTGAATGAAATCAAAGAAGTGTTGGCATCAAAAGGTTTGACACTGGGTTCTAAATTGGAAGCTTGGCCGCCTGTAGGCTTGGAAAAGCCGTAAGTTTGAAGATTAAAGGATAATGACATGCGTCATCGTAATGGTAACCGCAAATTAAACCGTACCAGCAGCCACCGCGCTGCGATGCTGCGCAATATGGCAAACTCATTGCTGACTCACGAAACCATCGTGACCACTTTGCCTAAAGCCAAAGAACTGCGCCGCGTGGTAGAGCCCCTGATTACTTTGGGCAAAAAACCTTCTCTGGCAAACCGCCGTCTGGCGTTCAACCGCACCCGCGACCGCGATGTAGTGGTTAAACTGTTCGACGAGCTGGGTCCGCGCTTCGCTGCCCGTAACGGCGGTTATGTCCGCGTACTGAAATACGGTTTCCGTAAAGGCGACAATGCTCCTCTGGCATTGGTCGAACTGGTTGACAAAGCTGCCGAAGCAGCCGAGTAATCGAAAAAAATACCATCTGTATAGCAGGTGGTATTTTTTTATGCTTTTAAAAGATGTTTGATTGTGGAGTATGCTCGAATACAATAAGAATAGCAGAGCAAATCAAAATATAGTCATTTAAAATAAGAATGG
>NZ_BCWL01000026.1 GCF_001592185.1 Bergeriella denitrificans NBRC 102155 | reverse complement strand
CCTTGTCTCAATCTAAATTGAAACGACTATAAAATAAAAAAAAGCCGTCTGAAAAACAGACGGCTTTTTCTGATACTACTTTAAGTATGCTCAAAAATCACTCGGCTTAGTTGCTGCCGACTTTGATTTTCTGCCACAGGTTGACGGTCAGTTTTTTCGCGTCCGCGCTCATTTGCGGCATCACGAAACCGTCTTTCATGTCTTGCTCGTTCGGGAAGATGGAGCGGGTGGCAACCAGCGCGGGATCCATTTTTTCGCGTGCCGGCAGGCTGGCAGGTGCGAAGGTGACGAAGTTGCCGTTTTTGGCGGCGATTTCGGGATCGAGCGTGTAGTCGATGTATTTATGGGCGTTGACGATGTTTTTCGCATCGGCGGGAATCAGCCAGGATTCAATCCAGAAGCCCATGCCTTTCGGGGTCAATACATCGATGCCGACATTGTTTTTCACTTCTTCGGAGCGGGCTTTGGCCATGTTCAGGTCGCCGCCGTTACCGGCTGCCAGGCAAACGTCGCCGCGTGCCAACTCGTCAATCACCGACGGGCTGAAGCGTTTGATGTCGGGGCGGATGGCCTGCAGCACTTCTGCTGCGGCTTTGATGTCGTCAGGATTGGTACCTTTCGGATCTTTGCCCAGGTAGTTCAAGACAATCGGGAACATTTCGCTGGGGGTGTCCCACAGGGCGATGCCGCAGGATTTCAGCTTGTTGGTGTATTCGGGTTTGAAGAGCAGATCCCAGCCGTTTTCAGGCAGTTGGCCGCCCAGCGCTTCTTTACCCTTGGCGGTGATGGCCAGGGTGTTGACGCCGGAGAAGTAAGGCACGGCGTATTCGTTGCCCGGGTCGGCGGATTCCAACATTTTCAGCAGCTCGGGATCGATGTTTTTGTAGTTGGGAATCAGGTTTTTGTCGATTTTTTGATATGCGCCGGCTTCGATTTGGCGAGGCAGGAAGGCGATACCGGGCACAACGAGATCGTAGCCGGATTTGCCGGTGAGCATTTTGGCTTCCAGAGTCTCGTTGTTTTCATACAAATCGTAGGTCAGCTTGAGGTTGTTGGCTTTTTTGAAGTCATCAACCGTGGACTCGTCCACATAGTTAGACCAGTTGTAGATATTTAGAGTATCGGTAGCGGCGGCTTCGGCATTGGCAGCAGGCGCGTTGTCGGCGGCGGCTTGAGGTTGCTCGGCTTTGTTGTCGCTACCGCCGCAGGCTGCGAGTGAGAGGGCGGCCAAGACGGCTAATACGGATTTTTTCATACGGGTTGTTTTCCTGATGAAAGGGTTAGTAAAGAAAGACACACCTCCGCCCCAAAATACCCCGGCGGGGTGTAAGCCTATTGTAATGTAAGCTTGATGAAAAACAAAGCAATATCGGCAAAAACAGGGTAAATCCGTTTTCAGACGGCCTGCGGGGGCGGCGGCGCGGGCGGGGCAGGGTGTGGCATTTGGGGGAAAACGGCGGCGGCGGCGCGGCGCATTCGGAGAAAAGACTTGCACATAACGGTATTTGTCTCTAGAATTGCGCGTTTACAAGATTATTTTATTCAGGAGTTTGAAATATGGCCAACAGCGCACAAGCCCGCAAGCGTGCCCGCCAGTCGGTTAAACAACGTACCCACAACGCCAGCCTGCGTACCGCTTTCCGTACTGCGGTTAAAAAAGTATTGAAAGCCGTTGAGGCCGGCGACAAAGCCGCTGCTCAGGCAGTGTACCGCGACTCGGTTAAAGTGATTGACCGTATTGCGGACAAAGGCGTGTTCCACAAAAACAAAGCCGCCCGCCATAAGAGCCGTCTGTCTGCCAAAGTAAAAGCCCTGGCTTAATCTTTGCTGCAGGCCGCGGTATGGTCGGATAAGCCGGGCGCAGGCAGGGCATCAAGCCTTAGGCTGCTTCGGTTGGAAGACTGTATGCGGTATTCCGTGTCGGTGCGCCCTGCACCCGCGTGATGCAAGTGCCCCTGACAAACCCGGTTTGATATTCAGGGGCATTGCTGTATCTGCCCGATTTGTTCCGATTTTCAGACGGCCTGCCGTCTGAAAAACATTCTTAAAGCCTTTTTGCACATGAAAGCTACCGCCTATTTCGCATTCGGTGCGGCTTTGGCCGCTGCCTTGCCCGCATGGGCATCGGAAACGCCCGCGCTGCAGTGTACCGCGATTGAAGACAATGCCCTGCGCCTGGCCTGTTACGACAAAATCTACGCGGCGCAGCTGCCGTCGCGTCAGCCGCTGCCGCAGAGCGCACAGGCCGATATCAAGTCGCCCGTCGATTTGCGGGAGAGCGTCAGCGCCAGCTTGGAAAACAAGGAAACCACCATCGTATTCGACCGGCGCGATGCGTTGCCGGAGCAGGATTTGCAGACGGCTGCCGAGGCTTATACGCCATTGAGCGTGATGTACGATTTGGATAAAAACGACGGTCGCGGCCTGCTGACCGTGCGCGAGCACAATCCGATGTATCTGATGCCCGCCTGGTACAACAGCAGCCCCAACCGCGCGCCGCAATCGCCGACGCGCGGGGCGACCACAGCCGAAAAATTCGGCGAACAAAAACGCTTGGAAGCCAAGATGCAGGTGTCGTTTAAAAGCAAGTTGATGGAAGACTTGTTTAAAACGCGCGCCGATTTGTGGTTCGGCTACACGCAGAAATCCGATTGGCAGGTGTATAACCAGGGCCGCAAATCCGCGCCTTTCCGCAATACCGATTACGAGCCGGAAATTTTCCTGACCCAGCCGGTTAAAATGGATCTGCCTTTCGGTGGCAAGCTGCGTATGGTCGGCGCGGGCTTTGTGCATCAGTCCAACGGCCAAAGCCGCCCAGAATCCCGCTCCTGGAACCGCATCTACGCCATGGCCGGCGCGGAGTGGGGCAAGCTGACCGTGATTCCGCGCGTCTGGCTGCGTACCGATGTGGACAACGGCGATGACGACGACAACCCCGATATCGAAGATTACATGGGCTACGGCGATTTGAAGCTGCAATACCGCTTCAATGACCAGCAGAATATCTATTCGGTGATGCGCTACAACCCGAAAACCGGCCACGGCGCGGTGGAAGCCGGCTACACCTTCCCGATTAAGGGCAAGCTCAAAGGCGTGGTGCGCGGTTTCCACGGCTACGGCGAGAGCCTGATTGACTACAACCACAAGCAAAACGGCATCGGCATCGGCTTGATGTTTAATGATTGGGACGGTATTTAAGCCGGTAGCGGCATTTTTCAGACGGCCTAAATGCGGCAGAAAAGCACGCAGGCCGTCTGAAAAACGAAACCGGCCTGTGTATAGCCGTACCAAATTAAAATGGGAATAAGGCGCAGCAACGCTGTATCAATCCCACAGGGCGACGATAAAAAACACTCGTTTCTTACCTTTCATGCGCGTATAATGTCGCGTTTGCGCGGTATTTTCCCACGGATAAAAAAGACATGGCAGAGCAACCGGCCGAGGGCGGCAAAGCCGCCAAGGCATTGAAAAAATACTTGATTACCGGCGTATTGGTGTGGCTGCCGATTGCGGTCACCATTTGGGTGATTACCTACATCATCTCGGCGTCGGATCAGCTGATTAACCTTTTGCCCGCACATTGGCAGCCCAAGCAGCTGCTCGGCTACAATATTCCCGGCCTGGGCGTGATTGTGGCCGTGATTGTCCTGTTCATTACCGGCCTGTTTGGCGCGAACGTATTGGGCAAGCGCATCATTCAGGCGTGGGACGCCTTGCTGGGGCGGATTCCGGTGGTCAAATCCATCTATTCCAGCGTGAAAAAAGTGTCCGAATCGCTGCTTTCCGACAGCAGCCGTTCGTTTAAAACCCCCGTGCTTGTGCCGTTTCCGCAGCCCGATATCTGGACGCTGGCCTTTGTGTCCGGCCAGATTCCCGAAGCCCTGCAGCGCGGCCTGCCGGAAGGGGATGAATATGTTTCCGTGTATGTGCCGACCACGCCGAACCCGACGGGCGGCTATTACATCATGGTGAAAAAAAGCGACATCCGCGAGCTGGATATGAGCGTGGATGAAGCGCTGAAATATGTGATTTCGCTGGGCATGGTGCTGCCGGACAAGCACGCCGTAAGTGTTCGTGTGACAGTTAAAGAAGATAATTTAAAGATATAAATTAGGTGGCTATGGAGTATCTGAAACAAATCTTTTTTTTCTTTCAGGAAAAAGAGTGGGATAATCTTATTATATTTATCATAATAGGGGCGGCATTCAGTCTAGTCACTCCCTATCTACTGATGTTGGTCGATACGATTTTTTCTGTGCCTCTGGACTTTTTGTTGAGAGGAATTGGTGCGAAAGATTTTTCTAAAGAAGTATCTAACTATACGAATTATTATACATATAATTTTTTTATTAAATTTTTGATGGATGTAGTTGTTGGGTTGATTATATTCTGGATATTTATCGGAAGAAATAAAAAGTTTCAAGATGCTAAAAAGGATTTGACGACCATCTGCCAAATTGACATGTTGATTTTTAGAGTATGTAGACCCTCCAAAGAGGGTATGATTGCAAGAATCAAAGTTTATGGGCTTTGGTTTTTGTTCATTATTATAATGAAATTATGTATTACCCCAGTGATTATTAGTTTTTTTAGGAAAGGGAACGTGCTAATATCCAATATGCTGGTATTTTAAAATAATATTTGTTCAATGAAATTTGAGAAGGTTTAACTTATGCGTACCAATTATTGCGGCTTAATCAGCGAGCAATATTTAGACCAAACCGTAACCGTTAAAGGTTGGGTACACCGCCGCCGCGACCACGGCGGGGTGATTTTCATCGACCTACGCGACCGCGAAGGCATTGTTCAAGTCGTAATCGACCCCGATACGCCCGAGGCTTTTCAGACGGCCGATTCCGCCCGCAACGAATACGTTTTGAGCATTACCGGCCGCGTGCGCAACCGCCCGGAAGGTACGACCAACGACAAAATGGTGTCCGGCAAAATCGAAATCTTGGCCAAAGAAATCGAGGTTTTGAACGCTGCCGCCACGCCGCCGTTCCAAATCGACGATGAAAACATCAGCGAAAACGTGCGCCTGACCAACCGCGTCATCGACCTGCGCCGCCCCGTGATGCAGCGTAATCTGAAGTTGCGTTACCAAGTGGCCATGGGCGTGCGCCGCTATCTGGACGAGCAGGGCTTTATCGACATCGAAACCCCGATGCTGACCCGTTCTACTCCCGAAGGCGCGCGCGACTACCTCGTGCCCAGCCGCGTGCATCCGGGAGAATTTTTCGCATTGCCGCAATCGCCGCAGCTTTTCAAACAACTCTTGATGGTGGCCGGTTTTGACCGCTACTACCAAATCACCAAATGTTTCCGCGACGAAGATTTGCGTGCCGACCGCCAACCCGAATTCACCCAAATCGACTTGGAAACCTCGTTTTTGAACGAGGATGAAATCATGGACATCGCCGAGAGCATGGCCAAAAAAGTCTTCAAAGACGCTTTGGATGTCGATTTGGGCGACTTCCCGCGCATGCCTTATTCCGAAGCCATGTTCTACTACGGCTCCGACAAGCCCGATATGCGTATCAGCCTGAAATTCACCGAGCTGACCGACCTGATGAAAACGGAAGAATTCAAAGTCTTCCGCGGCGCAGCCGACATGAAAGGCGGCCGCGTGGCAGCCCTGCGCGTACCCGGCGGCGCGAAATTGAGCCGTAAAGAAATCGACGAATACACCAAATTCGTCGGCATTTACGGCGCCAAAGGTTTGGCTTATATCAAAGTCAATGACGTGACCAACCTGAGCAACGGCGAAGACAGCGGCCTGCAATCGCCGATTGTGAAATTCCTGTCTGAAAACGCCCTGAAAGAAATCATTGAGCGCACCGGCGCACAAAACGGCGACATCATCTTCTTCGGCGCGGACAAAGCCAAAATCGTCAACGAAGCCATCGGCGCCCTGCGTATCAAAGTCGGCTTGGAACACGGCTTGGAGAACGGCTATTTCGTCAATGAATGGCGTCCGCTGTGGGTGGTCGATTTCCCTATGTTCGAATACGACGACGAAGCAGACCGCTACACCGCCGTACACCACCCGTTTACCGCACCGAAAGCAGGCCATGAAGACCTGATGGCAACCGAGCCGGAAAAATGCCTGGCACGCGCCTACGACATGGTGTTGAACGGCTGGGAACTCGGCGGCGGCTCCATCCGTATCCACCGCGCCGACGTACAGGAAAAAGTGTTCGCCGCGCTGAAAATCACACCGGAAGAGCAACAGGAAAAATTCGGCTTCCTGCTCGACAACCTGAAATTCGGTGCCCCGCCGCATGGCGGCCTGGCCTTCGGCCTCGACCGTTTGGTGACGCTGATGACCGGTGCCGAATCCATCCGCGACGTGATTGCCTTCCCGAAAACCCAACGCGCGCAATGTCTGCTGACCAACGCGCCGAACGCGGTTGACGACAAACAACTGCGCGAATTGAGCTTGCGCCTGCGTCAAAAAGCAGCAGAGAGCAAAGAAGCGTAATTGCATAAGAATAAAGCGGTATTATGTAGCAGTTGCACAAACCCAAAAATCAACCACTTAGCGATAAAAAACACCTTTAGTTCATATAAACTAAAGGTGCTTTTCATTCATCTGTATGAACAATTTTACAATTCTATTGCGTCCTCAAAAAGCAATCTTTTATCTTCTTCACTTAGATTGAGTTTAGCTACTCTTTTTTCTCGTTCTTTTTCCCACAACAAATCTTCCATAATTTGCGGATAGGCTTTTTCAGCTTGGGCGACATAATCTGTTTGTGTAAGATATTCTCTTACTTGAGCAGGGCATTGTAAGTTACGTTCATCTTCTGCAAAGCTGACCTCAATAATCGTCATATTGGGGGCAGTATCACTATGCATAGGTGCATCAAGGTTTATTCTAAAAACTGCCACGACTACTTGATTATCTGCGATTTCATACGCACCATAAAAGGTGAAAAAGTCTTGCGGTAGGCGTTCAACGTGTTTAGCAAGCGTTTTTAAATCCTTGAACAAGGACATATAATTGCCATTGCTATTTACATCTGAATAAAGTTGGGCAAGTCCTCGCATAAATTCTTGAAATTGCTCATAAGACATTTTGCTTAAATCGGCATTAAGGATAGATTGTGTCATTGGGTGTTCCTCTTTATATTGAAGTGAAATGGATGTTTTATTTCAGATTTTATTTAAATAGTTTCCGTCAGGCTTGCCAAACCAAATACAGCTTCACCTTTCTTGTTACCTTGCCAATATCCCGTAAAATCTCGTGAAGGCAAGGCATTTAAGCAACAGTTTAGTAGTTGCTCAAATTTCTCTTTTACGCTTTTTCGTCTATTATCTTCACGCCAAGCCATCTCATTAGCGTAGTACATCAGATATTTATTTTTCATCTTATGGTAAATGCCTGTAATCGCTCGTCTTAGTCTTGCGAAAAAGGATTCTGCAAGGTTGTTGGTAATACCTTCTATTGAACAGTATTCCTGTGAATGATTGACACGCCATAGGTCATAATGGAATGTCAGGCTGTCATACGCAGGATTTTCATCAGCGTAAATCGTGCTTTGGGGCTTGACTAAGCGTTGAGTTAAGTCGAGTATATCTTGCGTATTTTCCTCTTTTATTAACGCAACAATAGTACGGTCAGCCCCTTTCATTACCGCTTGATTGGCGGCACGTTGACGAAATACCAATACACAAGACTTATCTTCACGCTGATAACGTTTCTTCCGTCTATCTATCCGCTTGTGACGGAAGTTTTTAGGACGGATATAGTAATTCGTATAAGCCCCATCAATATGTACTTCACCCTTGAGCGGTGTTAAATCTTTGGCTTTATCTAAACCTTCTCGAAATTTATGCAGTAGTACCCAAGCTGTTTTATATTGCACATTCAACTTATGAGAAAGTGAAATAGCGGATAATCCCTTACTTTCTGTTGTAAACAGCAAAATGGCAATAAGGATTTGTCGCAACGATAATTTATGATACTGAAAGATTGTGCCTGTGGTTATCGAAAAACGATATTGGCAATGTTTACATTGCCATTGTTGGCGAGTTTTAATGAAGTAAGCACTATGGCGAGTATGGCAACGAGGGCAAATTTGTTCGTTATCTGAAAACCAACGAGCATTTTTGAGTAAAGCCAGTATTGCTGAATCAGATAGCCCAACCACTTGTTCAATAGACAAGTGGCGAGCTTTTGCTGATAACAGAAAATGCTGTGCCATAACAACAAAAATCCCTTCATTAGAACTCTGAATTTTTAAACCTTTTTTGGCTTAAAAGATAAAAGTCATAATGAAGGGACTATTCTCTGTGGGCAAAAAGATATTATTTTATAGGGTGCTTGTCAAGCACTTTCTTTTGTCAAGTGTTTTTTGAAATTTTTTGCATTTTGATTTGAATATAGTTCAGAAAAGGGACGAAGACTGTCAAGCGAAATTTTTTAATGCGTTTAATTGCTGATATTTTAAACATTGTTGAGTGATTGTTTCATAAAAATCTTCCTTGCGTGTACAAATGTTCAGAATCAAATACTAGAAAAATCGCCAATCTGGAAATACAGATTGGCTTGGAGAGGTTTGTTCCTTAAACACTATACTAAATACCCAGATATGCACTCATAGTAAATAGGATTTAAGTAAGCATCTGAAAAGCAGTAGTAAATTTTATTTCTTCATTTTCATAAAACGGCAACCCAATCAATCTATAATGCGGTGTGTCCTGTTGCAATATGCGATCTTTGCCGTATTCATCAGTAATTGCTTGTAAGAAAGCTTCTTTCCATTGGTCTTTTTCTACTAAGTGATCACCTTTTGGCTCAATGAAAATTTGGTAATGCAGAAAATCTTGCATGCCGTTAGCGGTAGATTTTACTTTATCTTTTAACAGCAAAATAAAATCTGGCATAAATCCTTCGCCATCGGTGAAATTGCTTAGTTTCAGTACTTCTTCATTGCGTAATAAATGCACATCATATTTCGTTTGTAAATTTCCCATTCGGTGAGCAATAAAGGTAATTAGGTCTTCTTCCAACTTTGTGCCAGCAAAATGATCAAGAGCATACCACGAATGTTGTGTTACATTTGGCTTCACCTTGTCTTTATCCACCCATTTTTCTTTTGGCTGACCAAAAATCTCCCACAATTTTTTCGGGGTGAAAGCTTTGCTGCCGATAAATGGCGTATGGGTTTGTTGCAAGTGTTTTTCCACTGCTTCTAACGCTTTCAAACATGCGTTTAATTTATCGTCTGAGGAAATCTCACCATAGCCATCCAGCCCTAAAAATTCCACTTGCCAATCTTTGAGCAGAATCGTTTGCAATTCAGCACGGCTGATAATGCCTAATTTTGTTTGCAAGCGCTCGAAATGGAACAAAGAATTACTATTTTTGCTTTTAATATGAATTGCTTTGGCGAAAATATGCTGTTCAATTTCTCCTAAAGTTAAAATTTCTGTGCGGTTTTCTTCTATGCCCAATTGCTGCACTTGTTCGGTGGTTTCATCGGCAGTGAAATGTGTTTCTTGCAGCACTTTGCTGTTATGCACTATGATTTTTAACACTGGCTTTAAGTCTTGCAAACTTGCCGCATTATTTGCCTTCGCATTCGGGTTAGGTACTTTTTTATTCGCCCAAATCAGCAAATTTCTAAAACTGTCATTCTCGGCAAGTTCAGGCTTAAGTGCAAATTTTAGTTTCACTTTGTTGTTACTAGTTTCAGATAGATAGCCATCTTTGCGTAATTCGTCTTTCAGCTCGGAAATATAGCGAGATTGCTCATCAAAGGTGTAATAAAACAATTCTTCTAAAATTTTCAGCTCGTGTTCAACACCCTCAAATTTTCGTTTATTCGGTAATTTGCCTTCAAAAGCAAAGGGATAATAACGCACACCACGCCCAATCAGTTGCTTTTCAGAAACAGTTGTGGCGGCAGTTTTGCCTGATCGTTTATTTGAGCCACCACCATTTTGCCCTTCATACAATCTCACAATGTCGAACAAATTCAGCACGTCCCAACCTTCGGTTAGGCGATCTACTGTGAAAATAGCTCGCACAGGGTTATCTGCTGCTTCCAAGTTATTCAGCAGTTTTTCAGTTTCCACATCGGTTTTTTCTTTCTTGGTTTTGTTGGTTTGTGAGTTGGTGATAATCACATTATGCGGCTGATAATTTTCCTGCACCCATTTTGCCAAGTGAGCGTGGCTTAGTCCTTGTGCCTGCATAAAACGCAAAGCCTGTTCAGTGCGTGTTTTACCTTGCTGATTGGCGTTTTCCGCATCATTCAACTGGCTGGAAAGTACAGTCAAAAAAGTAAAATCTTCGGCATTTGCCTGCTCCGTCCATTGTAAAAATTGCTCATAATCAGCACGAGATTCATCAATAGTTTTACTGCGAAATAGCATAACTGGCTTGAAGTTAGCAATGCCATATTTTAAGGCAAGTTGATGGCGATACCACGCAAATAGCAAGGCATGTAGCACACGTTCTTTTTTCGGCAATTGCGATGAAACAAGGTTAATGTCCTTGGTGTAGCCCGCTTGCAAAAATGCTTTCAACGGGAATTTAGTAATGATTTTATCGGCATATTTTCTCGCCACGTCTTCACTTTCAGGCAAGGTAGCGGTAAATTCCAGCAACACATTTTCACTTGGCTTACCATTTTTGCGTAACAGCAAATCTAGTACCAAATGTTCCCAGCCTTTGCGTTCGATTTCATCATCGCTCGCCTTGCCATTCAATTCCGTGCTTAAATCCAACGGCATTTGTTTTTTACTTTTGGTCTGTGAGTTTAAATGATGGGCTTCATCGCCTAACATCACGAGTTTCAACTGATGTAAATCTGCCAAAGTGGTTTGATTTTCTCGTTCAATATGTACATCATTATACAGCTTTTGAATGCTAGTAAATTTAATTTCAATGCCATTTGGATTCGGACTAAACGTCTCCACTTTTTTTATGGGAATCACATTATCACCCAGCAAAATTTTTGGCTGAAATAAATATTTATAATGCAAGCTGTCGATAAAATTGTTTTCGGTTTTATCCACAATATTATTTTGATTCACAAAAAATAGAAAATGACGATAGCCTTTTTCAAAATAATAAAGTATCAGTGCAGCCATCATCATTGTTTTGCCTGCTCCAGTTGCCATATTAAATAGCAAATGGGTTGGTTTATTTTTTAATTCTGGAAAATCTTTAAAGTTTTTGGTTCGTTCAAAAATCAGAAAATTTTCCAATGCCGATTTTTGCCAATCAAAAAACGGATATTTTAGGTTTTGGTTGACAAATTTAGGAATAGTTAATTTCTCTTCATCGCCGTCGTCTAAATAGATCTCCTTACGGCGTTCAATAATATCAAATAACGTCTTTTCCATTATTTCATTCCGTAAAATTCTAATGTTAAATCTTTATCTTCTTGATTTAATCCACACTCAAATTGGCTATCATTCATATCAGACACATTTATATAAAGTTGATTTAAATCCAACATTTCCAACATCATCTGCTTTTGTTCATCTAACGTTAAGGCTAAAAATTCGGGTTCTTGGCAAATTTCATTGGCAAATTTTTGCACGTTGACGTTATATTTTAAGAAATATTTGTCACACAATTCGGTAAACAAGCGGTCTAATTCCACCCAATTATCGCAAGCCAAAATGGCGGCTTTCGCCTGTGCATTCCACTCACCTAATTCGCAATAGACAAATTCGCCACCACCTTGCCAGTTTATCTCTTTAGAAATACCACCTTGCTCGCCGTCAATCACTTTTTTTAACCGCTCCACTGCAAGGGTTTCCACATAATCCATCTGTTCGATGCCAATATATTGTCGCCCCATTTTATGCGCCACAGCAGCGGTTGTCCCTGATCCGAGGTGGTAGTCAAGGACGATGTCAGATTCGTTTGTAGCTGTATTGATTAAATACGAAATTAGACTTTCAGGCTTTGGATATTTAAAAAGATCTTTTTGAAATAACTCAAATAGTTCTTTTTTGGCATCTTCATTTGTCCCTACACCACATTCTATTTTACTAATGAAATTAGATGGCTTTTTATTGCGCTCTCCTTCTCGAATATAACGAATAGCAAATTTTTCAGATTTAATAATAAAAGTTGTATTATTTTCAATTTCCTTTGTTATTGTGCTTTGTGTCCATTTGAAATTACCTGATAATTTGAAAGGAGTACTATTCCAACCATTACAAACAACTAACTCACTTTCCAGCGTTGTTTTATCTTTTTTAGCAGGATAATAAATTCCGTCAGGAATTTTAAATTGTACAGAAAAAGCAGGAAACTCTAAGGTATTTAAAGCATTACTTTCGTTTAATAAAGGCATATCTCCACCTTCAACTATACCCCCAAATAGTCCTTCAAATGTATTTTTACGATAACATAAAACATACTCTAATTTTTTTCTGACATTTTTGGATAATGATGGTGGAGTAGCTGTTTTCATCCACATAAAATAAGCAATGAAGTTTTCTTTTGTAAAAATATCGTCCATTAACAATTTAAGATGTGCTAATCCATCATCATCAATTGATACAAATATAACACCATCATCTGTTAATAATTCTTTTGCAATCTCTAATCTATTTTTCATAAATGTTAGCCAAGTAGATAACTTAAAATTAGAGTTATAAGCAAAACTATCTTCCGCCTTAGTTTTTCTAAAATAATACGGTGGATCAATATAAATCAATTTTACTTTGCCCCGAAATTGCGTGGCGAGAGAATGCAGGGCAATAAGATTATTGCCTTTAATAATGAGATTTTCAGTAGGTGTGCCGTCAGTGCGACGTTTGATTTGTGTAACGGCACTTTTACCGTCTTTAGTGTAGCGAGAAAAATGAGTAAGAGCCTTGGGATCAAATAAACGGTCTATTTCATCAAATGCTAATACTTGATTGAAAAAAATTTCTTGACGTTTCGTTATTTGTTTAGTGTACAATTGAGCTGAGCTGAGCTGAGCTGAGCTGAGCTGAGCTGAGCGTCCTTATTGCGTTCAAAATACACTTCTTTACTTTCTTCTGAACTTTGCCCCCCTTTTAACACGCAGTCTTTAAATGGAAAATCTAGCACAATATCACTACTATCTTTCAAAAAACGGTTACCGTCAGTTAAACCAATACGGTTTTTGTATTTGGTGTAAGAATGACTAACTTTGTTTTGCGATAGAAAGAATTGGAAATCGGCTTTTTTGAAAACAAATACCCCAGCCACTTCTACAAAAAAACGGCGTTTTAGTTCAGCATCATTCAACAATGCAGTCATTATATCAGGATCGTATTTTTCTAATTTATCTAGCAATAAATTATGTGCTAATTCCATTTTATCATCATTAACCCAAATACCATCGCAAGGATACAAAGAATTTTTCAGGGTGGAAAGAAGTTTATTTTGTTTTTTGTTCATAATAAAATACTCTAAATTTATTCAGTTGAAATCGCTTTGAATGCTACCTTCATTGCATTTTGCACAATTCCGGGCATTAAACGATAGTAAGTAATCAGTTGGTTTTCTTCGTCTGAAAATGCATCTTTTGGTACGCCTTTAAATATTTCTCCTTCCCATGAAATCAACCAGTTTAGATCGACATTAAAGGTTTGACTAATTTTAGAAAGAGCTTCTAAGTTTGGTTCTCGCTCACCACGCACATAGTTGTACATTGAACGATAAGGAATATCGCATTGTTCTGCAAAATCTTTGATATTGAGCTGTTTCAACTCAATTAGTTGATTAAGGCGCTTTGAAATGTTCAATTGAATAACTCCACTTGATTTTATTTGTTCAATATGGTAACATTTTCTTAGATTGGTTACTCAATAAGGTAACTTGTTGGAGTTGTTATTCTATCTGATTATCACCTAATAGCAAAGATGTATATTGTATGGCTCAACACTTCCTCCTTTCCGCCAAAGCTCGCACGCTTTCGCCTATCAAGATAGCTCGTCTATCGGATAGCGAGGCCCACGCTCGGCTTATGGAAGCACGTTGGAACAGTACAATCGAACAAATTTGCCCTCGCTGTGGTATTAAACATCAAGCCTATTTTATCTCCACTCGTAAACAATGGCGATGCAAACATTGTAAACATACATTCAGTATTACATCGGATACTATTTTTGCCAATCATAAGTTACCTATTCAAACTTACTTATTTGCCATTGCCCTATTTGTTAACGCAGTAAAACGGCCTTTTATCCGTTAATCAAAAGGAAGAAAGATGGTTACCCATACCGTTATAGTCAGTGACCGCAGCCGTGACAATATCAAAGTCTATACCAAAGAGCCGGCATTTTTTGTGATTGCGGATCGCGAAGATATCAACAGTTTGAGAAATTTGGAAGAAGCCAACCGTGCGGGTATATA
>NZ_BCWL01000025.1 GCF_001592185.1 Bergeriella denitrificans NBRC 102155 | reverse complement strand
AAGCGGCGCAGAATGCGGTGGAGAATAATGCACACTTGAAAATCGGTCAGCGCGCTGTAAAAAATGCAGAATTGAAGGCATGTGGAGGAAATATCAGATGTGAATTGGAGATAGAAGAAAAATGGGATAAGAAATCTATTGAAAATCAAAGAGAGCTGTATGCAGCTTGTGATAAGGGTCTGAACACTCCCGAATGTATAGGCTTAAAAGAGCAAATTGATATGACTGGCTATCAAGGGCGAAGAGATTATCGCTATCCGACCGGGGTACAACTCTCGGGTGAGGTAGGAGGAATGGTTGGCCTGGGCGCGCAGGTTAATGGAAATGTGAGTTTTAGTATCGGTAATAGAGGAGCTGCAATCCAAGGAGAAGGAGGAGTTGGCTTGGGATTAGGTGCTAGTTTATATCTAAGCAAGGGAAATACTCGATTTGGCCTTGATGACACTTCAAATATATCTACTTCATTAGAACATACTCTGATGGAGAAAAAAATAGGGAATTATATAGACGACAAAAACTATACATTAGGAACAAAATTAGAAATGGGTGTAAAGGCCGGTATGTTGGATGGTTCTGCTAGCTTATATGGGGGCAGACAATATTCTGATAGTTCTAATTCCTCGATATATAAAGGTGCACGAGCGAAAGCCTCTCTAAAAACTCAAGTAGGTATTGGAGGTTTTCTAAAATGGGATATTTTAAATGGAAGAACAAAAATTTATGAAATCAAAAAATAAATATATTTTTTGTGAAAATAACAAAGGAAATGATATTAAATATGCGGAATCAGTTCAAAAAAAACTCTTTATACCTAAAGTAATATTTTATTTTATGGGGCTGTTTCTATTAATTTTAATATTAATAAAAATAATTACTGGAATAAATTCGTTTGATAACGAGATAATATTCTATTTCTTTTTATTTTTTATGCTATTAGGCATACCTATAATGATTATATTAACTATCTATGGTGGAATTTGCCCTCATTGCCATCAATTCCAAGATTTAAATGGAAAAATAACAGGAATGACTGAAAACTCATTATTCGTATCTAAAGGGATTTCGCCATTTTTTATTAATTATTGCTCAAAATGTGGGGCACCATTATCTGTGAAAGCTGTTAATGAGATTTATAAAAAATATGAAAGTCAATCGAAAATAAAGAAATCGGAAAACTGACAGATTTATATAATCCAACAAGCAAGCGTAGGGTGGGCAACTCGTTGCCCACCGCTTCGACAGATAATTACAGTTAGCAGCATACGGCGGCTGGGACGGTAAAACCGTCGATAAAGACGGCAAAGTCACCCACAGCGCAGCCCGCACCATGGGCTACGGTTCGGACAGCAACAGCCAAAACAGCAGCCTGCTGCATGCCGGCACAGGCGGGTTGCTGACAGGAAATGTTAGCGGCACACTTGGTGCGGGTGGTACATCGCTGGCTTCACCCTATTTGACCCAAGCAAGCGTAGGGGGGGGGGCAACTCGTTGCCCACCACTTCAACAGATAATTGCGTTTAAATGACTTTTCTCATCAAAAGCCTGCTTGCCTTGTTTCTTACCCAAGCCCTGCAAAGCCACGCCACCGCCAACCGCATCGACACCAACATACAAGGCCGTCTGAATATCGAAAGCGAACAAGACCGCATCAAACAAGAGCAAGCGTAGGGTGGGCAACTCGTTGCCCACCACTTCAACAGATAATTACGGTTAAATTCTCATCAAAAGCCTGTTCGCCCTGTTTATTACCCAACCCCTGCAAAGCTACGCCCTCAGAAGCAGCAAAACAGCAGCTTGGGCACAGTTGCCACTTACGGGGCAACCGCATTGCCGAAGCAGAGAAAAAACAGATCGAAGCACAGTAAGACTAAAAAAGCCGTCTGAAAATTCAGACGGCTTTTTGCTGCCAAACGCTTATTTATTCGCGTTCAAATACGTATTAATCAAACGTGTGGTCGAGCTGTCGTGCGGCTGCGGGGCGATTTCGCCGGTCAGTTCGGCCAGGATGGTTTTGGCCAGTTGTTTGCCCAGCTCTACGCCCCATTGGTCGAAGCTGTTGATGCCCCAGATGATGCCTTGGATAAAGGTTTTATGCTCGTACATGGCAATCAGGCTGCCCATGTTGCGCGGGTTGACTCTGTCCATCAGAATCAGATTGGTCGGGCGGTTGCCTGAGAAGGTTTTATGCGGCACTAAGGCTTCGATGCGCTCTTCGTCCAAGCCCTGTGCTTGCAGTTCGGCGCGTGCTTCTTCGGGGGTTTTGCCGCGCATAAAGGCTTCTGCTTGGGCAAATACGTTGGCCAGCAGGATTTCGTGGTGGCCTTTGAGGTTGCTGCGTTTTTCCAGAGAGGCTATCAGGTCAATCGGTGTGATGTGGGTGCCTTGATGCAGCAGTTGGAAAAAGGCGTGCTGGCCGTTGATGCCGGTTTCGCCCCAGATAATCGGCGAAGTTTCGTGCTCGACCGGTTTGCCGTCGAGGGTCACCTGCTTGCCGTTGCTTTCCATATCCAGCTGTTGGATAAACTTGGGCAGGCGGTGCAGATGCTGGTCATACGGGGCGATAACATGGCTGCCGCCGCCGTAGTAATTGATGTACCAGATGCCGATTAAGGCCAAAATCACCGGCATATTGCGCTCGAGCGGTGTATTGATGAAATGTTGGTCCATCAAGTGCGCGCCGTTGAGCATTTCGATAAAGTTTTCTTCGCCCAAGTAGAGCATAATCGGCAGGCCGATGGCCGACCACAGGCTGTAACGGCCGCCGACCCAATCCCAAAATTCAAACATATTGGCGGTATCGATACCGAATTCGGCAACGGCCTGTTTGTTGGTGGATACGGCAACGAAGTGTTTGGCTACGGCGCTTTCGTCGCCTGCGTGTTTCAAAAACCATTCGCGCGCGGTCAGGGCGTTGGTCAGGGTTTCCTGAGTGGTAAAGGTTTTGGAGGCGATGATGAACAAAGTCGTTTCGGGGTGGACTTTGGTTAATACGTCGCGCAGCTGCGAGCCGTCCACATTGGAAACGAAGTGCATTTTCAGACGGGGGTGGCCGAAGGGTTTCAGCGCGGTACACATCATCAGCGGGCCCAAATCGGAGCCGCCGATGCCGATGTTGACGACGTCGGTAATCACTTGGTTGGTATAGCCCAGCCAGCTGCCGCTGCGTACTTCGTGGGAAAACTCGCCCATGCGGTGCAGCACGCGGTTGACTTTCGGCATCACGTCTTCGCCGTCTACTTCTATCGGCGAGTTGGTGCGGTTACGCAAGGCGATGTGCAATACGGCGCGGTTTTCCGTGGTATTGATTTTTTCGCCGTGAAACATCTGCTGCATCCGCTCGGGCACGCCGGCTTCCTTGGCCAAGTCCAGCAGCAGCGACAGGGTTTCATCGGTAATGCGGTTTTTGGAATAATCCAGCGTCAGGCCGCCGACCTGCAGCCAATAGCGTTCGGCACGCTGTGGGTCTTGCTCGAACAGTTGGCGCATATGGTCGCTTTTGGTTTGATCGAAATGCTGCCACAATTTCGACCAGCTTGGTAAGTCGTGAAGGTGTTTCATGATGCTCAATCCTTGTGGTATCCGAGGTGTTTGCTGTGGATGCTTCGTTTGCTTTTTTGCAGTTGCAGGCTGGCCTCGTCGCCCAAGCGCAGCGCCAGGCCGATAGCCAGAATATCGATGACCGCCAGTTGCAGCAGGCGCGACACCATGGGGGTATAAAGCTCGGCGTTTTCCTGCGTGGCGACGCTCAGCACGCAATCGGCCAGCTGCGCCAGCGGCGATTCGGCGCGCGTGACCGCAATTACCGCCGCGCCGTTTTCTTTGGCGATGCTGGCTGCGTCCAACAATTCGATGGACGAGCCGGTATTGGAAATCGCTACGAGCACATCTTTATCGCTCAATACCGAAGCCGCCATCAGCTGCGTGTGCGGATCGACATAGGCTACGGTGGACATGCCGAAGCGGAAAAACTTATGCTGCGCGTCCTGCGCCACAATGCCCGAATTGCCGACGCCGTAAAATTCGATGCGGCGGGCGTGCATCAAGGTGGCGATGGCGTTTTCCAACTCGGCTTCTTTTAAAAAACGGCGTTCGCCCAGCAGGGAAGCGGCGGCATTACCCAATACTTTCTCCACCACGCTGCCCATATCGTCGTCGGCATTCAATTCTTCATGCACATACGGCATCCCTTCGTGGCCGATGCTGGCGGAAAGCGCCAGCTTGAATTCCGGCAGGCCTTTATAGCCCAGGCTGCGGCAGAAACGGATCACGGTCGGCTGGCTCACGGATGCCCGCTCGGCAATTTCCGCTACGGCGGCGTGCACAAACCATTTCGGCTCGGCCAAAGCCGCTTCCGCCACTTTGCGCTCCGCGCCGGACAAACTGGATAATGACTCACTGATTTTGCTTAACATTTCTCTCTTCCCTCAATTCAATAGATTCACGGCAGTATTCTGCCATACTGCCGTTTCAGGAATACTGCTCCGTTTTATTTCCCCGCGCCGCCCAAGGCGTTGACATGGTTGCAGGTGTGCTGCAGATGGTTGTTTAAGGCCACAGCCGCGCCGGTCAACCCCGGGAATTTGCTCAAGACGACATACACCGGAATGGCCGCCAGATACGCATCGAAGCGTCCTTTGTTTTCAAAGCGGTTGCGGAACGGCGATTGCTTGAAATAGTCGATAAAGCGCGGAATGATGCCGCCGCAGAGATAAACGCCGCCGCTGGCACCCAAAGTCAATGCCAGATTGGAAGCTACCGTGCCCAGCATGGCGCAGAAAATGTCCAAAGTCAGACGGCATAAGGGCGACGAGCCGCTCAAGGCGCTTTCGCTGATTTCCGCCGGCGTCAGCTTTTTCGGTTTCAAACCCTCTTTTACCGCCAGCGCTTCGTAAATCAAGGTCAAACCGGCACCGCTTAAAAAACGCTCGGCAGACACATGGCCGTATTTTTTCTTGGCATACTGCCAAATCATCACTTCGGCATCGTCAAACGGCGGAAAGCTGACGTGGCCGCCCTCGCCTGCCAGCGGCACCCAGCCCGAATTGCTCGGAATCAGGCCACTTACGCCCAAGCCCGTGCCCGGGCCGATAACCGCTTTCGGCGAATGCTCTTTCGGCTCCTGGCCGCCGATTTTCACCAAATCTTCGGGCGCGGTGCGGGTAATCGCCAATGCCTGCGCGGTAAAGTCGTTCAAAAAAATCAGCGTGTCAAAACCCAGCGACTGGCGCGTGGTTTCGATGGAAAACGCCCAATGGTGGTTGGTCATCTGCACCCAGTCGCCCATAATCGGATTGGCGATGGCAATGCCCGCGTGGGCGATTTTCGGATTGCCGACCCGCTTCAGATATTCGCGGATGGCATCGACAATAGTGTCGTAATCGTTACACGGCAGCACTTCGGCCTGCTCAATCTGCTGCGGCGCGACTTCGAGTGCGAAGCGGGCGTTCGTACCGCCGATGTCGGCAATCAGGCGCGGCCATACATCTTGGCAGGCGTTTTCAGTTTGCATAGAAGACATGGCAGTTAGCTCCTTCGTGATTCAAAATCAGGCTGACGGGGTAAGTGCGCGAGGCTTGTGCGGCGGCGGCCTCGAATACGGCTTTTTTCTCCGCACCCTGAATGGCCAGGTAAACGGCCGGGGTATTCAGCAGCGCGCCCAAGCTCATGCTGATGCGCTCGTGCGGCGCAGTCACCGGCGTGGTATGCACCAAAGCGGGCGCGTTTTCCACATCCAGCGCGGCTTCCAGCTGCGGCGCCTGCGGAAACAGCGAAGCGGTATGCCCGTCGCCGCCCATGCCCAACACCAGCGCGTCCGGCTGCTTGTAATGTTTCAGCGCATAGGCCAGCGCGGCTTCGGGCTGTAATTCGATTTCAGATTTACCGTCTTCCACCATCGGAATCCACTCGGCGGCGGCGGCGCGGTTTTGCAGCAGATATTCGCGCACCAGGCCGGTATTGCTGTCGGCATGGCCGGTCGGCACGATGCGCTCGTCCACCAAAGTAATACCCACCTTGTGCCAATCCAAATCCTGTCGGGACAAGGCTTCAAAAAAAGCAATCGGCGAGCGGCCGCCCGATACGGCCAGCACCGCGCTACCCTTTTCCGCCAGCGCTTTACGCAATACGGCGGCCACATCGTCGGCCAGGGCTTGCGCCGCAGCGGCGGCATTCGGGTATTCGTGCCAAGTAAACATGATATTCCTTTCTTTTTTCAGACGGCCTTGCTGGGTATAGTCAGAGCGTAAATTCTGATACAAGGCGAAGCAGCGCCATAGCAAAAATTATTCTTCAACCGGATGCCGTCTGAAAATCCATTGTTTGCCTAATCATTATGCTTCGGTTTGCGCCTGCTGCTCTTCATGCCAGCGGTGGCCGTCGCGCGCCAACAGCTCGCGGGCGGCTTCAGGGCCCCATGAGTGGGCGGCGTAGCCGTGCGGCGCTTGGGTGGATGTCGCCCAGTTGTCCAAAATCGGCATCACATATTCCCAAGCCGCTTCCAATTCGTCGCGGCGGTTAAACAGCGCCAACTTGCCGTTAATCACATCCAGCAGCAGGCGCTCGTAGGCTTCTTGGCGGCGGCCGGCGATTTCCTTGCCCATATTCACGCTCAATGCGGTCAGCTCGACGCGGTTGCCTGCGCCCGGCGTTTTCACTTGGGTATAAAGGCGCACCGACTCTTCCGGCTGCAATTCAATCACCAGGCGGTTGGGCGCGGCTTGGCTGCCGTCAAAAATCAGCGTGTCCAGTTTGCGGAAGTTCAACACAATTTCCGCCACCTTGCCGGCCATGCGCTTGCCGGTACGCAGATAAAACGGTACGCCCGCCCAACGCGCGTTGTCGATTTCGGCTTTGATGGCGACATACGTTTCGGTAAAGCTGCCGGCGGGTACGTCTTTTTCCTGCAGATAGCCGTTCATGCCTTTATCGGCGGTGTATTGGCCGCGCACCACCAGCTCGTTAACAGACTCTGCCGTCAGCGGCTTCAGGGCTTTGATGACTTTGACTTTTTCGTCGCGCACATCGTCGGCATCCAAGCTGGCCGGTTTTTCCATGGCGGTCATACACAGCATCTGCATCAGATGGTTTTGCACCATATCGCGCAGGGCGCCGGTAATATCGTAAAACTCGCCGCGCTCTTCCACGCCCAGCTGCTCGGCAATGGTAAGCTGCACGCTTTCAATATATTGATTGTTCCACAACGGCTCGAACATCACGTTGGCAAAACGCAGCGCCAGCAGGTTTTGCAGGCTCTCTTTGCCCAGATAATGGTCGATGCGGTAAATCTGCTCTTCTTTAAAATAGCGGGCGACATCGGTATTGATTTCGCGAGAAGACTGCAAATCCGTACCCAGCGGCTTCTCCAGCACCACGCGAACATTGTCGGCATTCAGGCCGACGGCGGCCAGGTTGGCGCAGGCTTGGGCAAAGAATTTCGGCGCGGTAGACAGGTAAACCACAATGTTTTCCGTCTGCTGGCGCGCTTTCACCATCTCGCCCAGCGCGGTAAAGTCTTCCGCGCGGGTCACGTCCACAGTCAGATAATCAAGGCGACGGATAAAAGATGCCCATTGGCCGTCTGAAAAATGCTGCTTCACATGGATTTTGGCGCTGCTTTCCACCTTTTCCAAAAAGCCCGCGCGGTCAAGCTCGCTGCGGCTGACGCCCAAAATGCGGCCTTCCGGATGGAGCAGACCCGCCACGTGCGCCTGATACAGACAGGGCAGCAGCTTACGCATCGCCAAATCGCCGGTAGCGCCGAACAACACCATGTCGAAATTTGTTTGGGTACTCATCTTTTGTCTCTTTTGTCTTTCATTGAAAACAGCTTCCGCCGCATGGCAGCGCCGCCCGCCGGCCGAACAAAACCGAATGAAATCATCTGCTTCTTACTGAAAACAGGCCGATTGCCGCCCTAGGGCGCATTCGTTTCGGAGCAGCCTTAAATGAGTAGTAATACTACACAGGGCTACACGGTTTGTCTATCCCGTTTTGCAGATTTTCTTTGACTTGGTTTAAAGTTTTCCCGCTTATTTCCCACACCCGATATGCCCTTCGCGTAACCCGTTTATCAGGTTTGAAATTTATCGAGATTTCCTTTGTAACAAAACTACAATAATGGTATGATAAAGTCTGCAATGCCTCATCAGATACCGCTCGAAATCGACGCACAGCCGGGCGGAAGCCGGAATGCCAGCAAGCAGTGCTCCAAAGCGCGACACTGTGCTCCATTCCCCATAAACGACGATATTTTCAGACGGCCTGCCGCTTGTCGCCGCACCGTCTGCCACTACCCGAAAGGCCAGCGAACATGAGCATCACACTCCACCCGAAATTAGCCGAAATCACCCAGCGCATCATCGAGCGCAGCCGCCCGACCCGGGAAAAATACCTGGCCAAAATCCGCGCTGCCAAGCAAAACGGCCGCTTGGAGCGCAATCAGCTGGGCTGCAGCAACTTGGCGCACGGCTATGCTTCCATGCCCAAAACCATCAAAATCGAAATGCTGCAGGAAACCGTACCGAATTTGGGCATCGTCACCACCTACAACGACATGGTTTCCGCCCACCAACCGTTTAAAGATTTCCCCGATTGGATTAAAGACGAAGCGCACAAACACGGCGCTACTGCACAAGTGGCCGGCGGCGCGCCCGCCATGTGCGACGGCATTACCCAGGGCTATGCCGGCATGGAGCTGTCTCTGTTTTCCCGCGACGTGATTGCCATGAGCACCGCCGTCGCCATGTCACACCAAATGTTTGACGGCGGCCTCTACATGGGCGTATGCGACAAAATCGTACCCGGCCTGATGATTGGCGCCCTGTCGTTCGGCCACATTCCCGGCATTTTCCTGCCCGCAGGCCCGATGGCCAGCGGCATCGGCAATAAAGAAAAAGCACGCACCCGCCAATTATTCGCAGAAGGCAAAGTCGGCCGCGAAGCCCTGCTGGAAAGCGAAATGGGTTCATACCACAGCCCGGGCACCTGCACTTTCTACGGCACGGCCAACTCCAACCAAATGATGATGGAAATGATGGGCGTACACCTGCCCGCCGCCGCCTTCGTCCACCCCTATACCGAAATGCGCGAAGCCCTGACCCGCTACGGCGCTGCCCATCTGGCGCAAAGCATCCGCAACGGCAGTGCCAAACCGCTGGGCGAAATGCTGACTGAAAAATCCTTTATCAACGCCCTAATCGGCCTGATGGCCACCGGCGGCTCCACCAACCACACCATGCACCTGGTCGCCATGGCACGCGCCGCCGGCGTGATTCTCAACTGGGACGACTTCGATGAAATCTCATCGATTATCCCGCTGCTGATTCGCGTTTATCCGAACGGCAAAGCCGACGTCAACCACTTCGCCGCAGCCGGCGGCCTGCCGTTTGTCATCCGCGAGCTGCTGGACGCAGGCTTGCTGCACGACGACGTCGATACCGTCGTCGGCCACGGTATGCGCCACTATACCCGCGAACCGTTCCTGATTGACGGCAAGCTCGAATGGCGCGACGTGCCGTCTGAAAGCGGCAACGAAGACATCCTGCGTAAAGCCGACAACCCCTTCTCCCCCGACGGCGGCCTGCGCCTGATGAAGGGCAACATCGGCCGCGGCGTGATTAAAGTATCCGCCGTGCGCGAAGGCTGCCGTATCATCGAAGCCCCCGCCATCGTGTTCAACGACCAACGCGAAGTATTGGAAGCGTTCGAACGCGGCGAATTGGAACGCGATTTTGTCTGCGTCGTCCGCTACCAGGGCCCGCGCGCCAACGGCATGCCCGAGCTGCACAAACTCACGCCGCCTTTGGGCATCCTGCAAGACCGCGGCTTCAAAGTCGCCCTGCTGACCGACGGCCGTATGTCCGGCGCATCAGGCAAAGTCCCCGCCGCCATCCACATCACGCCCGAAGCCCTGATGGGCGGCAACATCGCCAAAATCCGCACCGGCGACCTCGTCCGCTTCGATTCGGTCAGCGGCACACTGGATGTCTTGGTGAACGAAGCCGAATGGAACGCACGCACAGCCGAAACCGCCGACTTGAGCGCCAATGGCCAGGGCTGCGGCCGCGAACTCTTCGCCAACTTCCGCGCCTTAGCCAGCAGCGCGGAAACCGGCGCCATGAGTTTCGGCGGCGAATTTGCCTGATAAACGCCCGCACCGCTTGCGAAGCATTCATACCCCCTGTTTTCAGACGGCCTCCACCCTGTTTGGCCGTCTGAAAAAACCACATTTCAAAAGGAGACAGATATGTCCCAACTGACCCCGCGCGAAATTTTAAGCGCCGGCGCCGTTATCCCCGTTATGGCCATTCACGATTTGGACAGCGCCGTCGATTTAGCGCACGCCCTGGTTGAAGGCGGCATTCCCACGCTGGAAATCACCCTGCGTACCCCCTTCGGCCTCGAAGCCATCCGCCGCATCGCCAAAGCCGTGCCCGGCGCCATCGTCGGCGCAGGCACGGTCACCAACCCCGATCAGTTCAAAGCCGTAGAAGACGCGGGTGCCGTATTCGCCATCAGCCCCGGCCTGCACGAATCTCTGGCCAAAGCCAGCCACAACGGCAGCATTCCCCTGATTCCCGGCGTTGCCACCCCGGGCGAAGTGCAGCTGGCTCTGGAGCACGGCATCGACACCCTGAAACTCTTCCCTGCCGAAGTGGTCGGCGGCAAAGCCATGCTTAAAGCCTTATACGGCCCTTACGCCGACGTACGCTTCTGCCCCACCGGCGGCATCAGCCTGCAAACCGCGCCCGACTACCTCGCCCTGCCCAACGTCTTGTGCGTCGGCGGATCATGGCTGACCCCGAAAGAAGCCGTACAAAACCGCGACTGGGCCACCATCACCCGCCTGGCCCGCGAAGCCGCCGCCCTCAAAGCGGGCTGAGTTTGATAGGCTGACAGGCAGAAACTTTTGCCAAGTATGAAAAAGCCGTCTAAAAAGCGTAATTTTCAGACGGCTTTTTTTCCAATAATCTGCTCCCAAATCTGCCTGTCAGGCCGCAAACATACGCCACAGCATCCGCAGCGCAATCAGCAGCAGCAGGCAGCCGAAGGCTTTTTTCAGATATTTGTCCGGCAGCCGGTGCGCCAGTTTCACGCCCAGCGGTGCGAACACGACCGTGGCAATGCTCAAGACCACCACCGCGGGCAGATACCAGAAGCCCAGCGCGCCTTCGGGCAGGTCTTCCACTTTCATGCCCGACAGTAGATAACCGATGGCACCGGTGAGCGCAATCGGCCAGGCCAGCCCGGCAGAGGTACCGATGGCGCGATGCACCGGCACGTTGCAATACATCAAAAACGGTACGGAAAGCGAGCCGCCGCCGATGCCGACCCAGCTCGAAATCATGCCGAACACGCCGCCCACTGCGGTTAAGGCGGTTTTCTGCGGCAGGCCGCGCGAGGGCTTGGGCTTGGCGTCGGTCAGCACTTTCAGTGCCATCGCTACGGTAAATACGATAAAAAACAGCTGCAGGGCTTCATGCGGCAGGTATTTCGACACCAGCGATCCGGCCAGCGTGCCGCCGACCATGCCCGGCGCCATCAGCAACACCGTTTTCCAGTCCACCGCCTGCTTTTTATGCTGCGCCCAAACGCTGGAGAGCGTGGTAAACACCATCACGGCAAATGTTGTGCCGATGGCCAGATGCTGACCGTAAGCGCCTTCCGTGCCCTGAAGCTGGAAAATCCACAACATGGCGGGTACTAATACCAGGCCGCCGCCCACGCCGAACAAACCGGCCGTCAATCCCGACAGCGCGCCGACGGCCAACATGGTCAAGACAATATCAAGCTGCCACATTTTCAGACGGCCTTACGCTTGTTTTTCAGCCAGCGGCGCAACGCCATCACATAACCCGACAGGCTGTAGCCGAAGAAAAACAGAAACAGTACCAGCGACGGCTCCCAAGTGACCAAGAGCAGCACCAACACCGCGCCGACCATGCCCATAAACGGCACTTTGCGGCGGATATTGATTTCCTTGAAGCTCCAAAACGGAATCTGCACAATCATGGAAATCCCGGCAAACAGCGTCACGCCCAGCGCCCACCATTCCACCGCCGGGAAGCGTTCCACGCTGTGGTTGACCCAAATCAGGCCGACAATCAGCGCCGCCGCCGTCGGGCTGGGGATGCCGATAAACCAGCGTTTGTCCACCTTGCCGATTAAGGTATTGAACAAAGCCAGGCGCAGCGCGGCGCAGGCACAATAGATAAAGGCCACCGAATAGCCGACCTGGCCGAACTGCCAAAGCTGCCATTTGTAGGCAATCAACGCGGGCGCCACGCCGAAGCTGACCATATCGGCCAGGCTGTCGAGCTGCTCGCCGAACGCGCTTTGGGAATTGGTCCAACGCGCCACGCGTCCGTCCATACCGTCGAGCAGCATGGAGATAAATACCGCAATCGCCGCCACCTCGTATTTGCCGTGCATGGATTGGGTGATGGCGAAAAATGCCGAAAACAGCGCCGCAATCGTAAACGAATTGGGCAGAAGGTAAATACTGTTCTGCCGCAGCGAGGCGCGGGGCGGAACAGGATTCGGGTTTTCAGGGGTCATAGCATTTCCTAAACAGGCCGCGTAAAGCGGCATTCGCAGGCAATTATACCCGATTGTGCCGCGCGGCACAGAATCCTGCTGCGCCCGGCCGGTGCTTATCCTATAATAGGCTTATCTTTTTTATACCCTAGCCGCCCTATGTCTGCGGTTCGGCCGCACCAAGAATGAGCGCGGTTCGGCCTTAACCTTATCAAAGGCCGTCTGAAAAATCTGAAAAAACCGCACAGGTATATAGTGATATAAGCCATACCGCCATCACACCTGTTTTCAGACGGCCTGCCCGGAGCAACTATGACTATCCGTACCAAAATCTGCGGTATCACCCGCCCCGAAGACGCGCTGGCCGCCGCCGATGCGGGCGCCGATGCCATCGGCCTGGTGTTTTACGCCAAAAGCAAACGCGCCGTAAACATCGCCCAAGCGCAGGCCGTGGCGGCTGCGCTGCCGCCGTTTGTCAGCGTAGTCGCTTTGTTTGTCAACGAAACGGCGGACACCATTCGCGACATTTTGCGCCAAGTGCCCATTGATGTGATTCAGTTTCACGGCGATGAAGACGATGCGTTTTGCCGCCAATTTGACCGCCCGTATCTGAAAGCCGTGCGCGTGCGCGGGGCGGAGGATATTCAGACGGCCTCGGCGCGTTTTCCCCATGCCCGGGCCATATTGTTTGATGCCTACCACCCCGAGGAATACGGCGGCACGGGTTTGCAGTTTGATTGGCACTTATTGCGCGAATACCGAGGCAAGCCGTGGGTATTGGCGGGCGGGCTGACCCCCGAAAACGTGGCCGCAGCGGTGAACACCAGCGGCGCGGCGGCGGTGGATGTATCCGGCGGCGTAGAAAGCAGCGGCGGTATCAAAGACCACGCCAAAATCAGGGCATTCGTGGCTGCGGCTTCGGCAGGCCGTGCGGCAGAGTAGCCTGCGCCATCGGCCTGACGCACTCCGGTTGCGTATCCATGCGTACCCATAAGACAAAACAAGCCCGAGACCTTTTCCAAAATCAGAAAAGGCCGTCTGAAAACGGCTGCCCAAATAAAGTGTAAACAAACCCAAAGCAACATCAAATTTTTTAAAAATCAAACCTTTTCCCGCAGCCCGCGTTTATAATCCCGCCTTTTGCCGCCGCCGGAGACATTCACGCTGCCGCCGGTCATATCATGCGATGACATAAAAAGAGACCAAGCGCAGCCAAGGCCGCCGCTTTTTGTGTTCATTCACAATCACGAAAGAACCACTATGAACGATACCCCGCAATATTACGGCACAATCAGCCGCCTGCTGCACTGGCTGATGGCATTGGGCTTCGCCTTTATGGCCGTGATCGCCGCGCTGTTTGCCACCGACGACAAATATTACAGCCTGATGGATTACCACAAGCTCACCGGCTATTTCCTGTTTATCCTGTTTTGGGTGCGCCTGGCATGGGCTTGCGCCAACCGCAGCCGCCGCCCGCACAATGATTTGGCCGCACGCCTCGGCCACGCCGCACTGTATGTTTTGATGTTTGCCGTACCCTTTATCGGCCTGCTGCGCCAATACGGCAACGCGCGCGGCCCGCTGGAATTCGGCGGCATGACCCTGCTGCCCGCCGCCGCTGAAAAAATCACTTGGATGACCGAATTGGGCGGCGCGGCGCACGGCAAGCTGGGCTGGCTGCTCTTCGCCCTGGCCGCCGGCCACATCCTGATGGCCGTACTGCACCAAATCCAAGGCAAAAAAATCCTCAACCGCATGGCCGGTCCTCGCCGCTGATGCTTCAAGCCGCACCTTTTACGGGGTGCGGTTTTTCCATTCCGCCCCCGTTGCCCGTTTCAGAAAGCACGCCCATGCCCGAAATCGAAACCCACCCTTTCCCGCCCGTCTTGCCGCCGCACGCCACGGTCATGATGATGGGTACGTTTCCGCCCAAAGACGACAAACGCGCCATGCAGTTTCACTATCCGAATTTCCAAAACGATATGTGGCGCGTGTTCGGACGTATCTTTTTTGACGATGCGGATTATTTCAAAAAACCGTCTGAAAAAGCCTTTGACGGTGCGAAAATCACCGCATTTTTAAATGAGCGCGGCATTGCTTCCTGCCCGACGGTGTGGAAAGCGATACGCGGGCAAGACAACGCTTCCGACAAATTCCTGCAGGTCGTCGAAGCCGTGCCGCTGGCGGATGTGTTGGCGCAGATGCCCGACTGCCGCCATATCTGCACCACCGGCGGCAAGGCAACGGAAGTGTTGCTCGGTTTGCTCGATGATAAAGTGAAACTGCCGAAAACCGGCGAAACCATCGCCTATCCCTTCGGCGGCCGCGAGTTAACCCTCACCCGCCTGCCCTCCACCTCCCGCGCCTATCCTTTGAGCTTGGATAAGAAAACGGCGGCATATCGGGCGTTTTTCGAGATGGCGGGGCTGCTGCCCTGAGCGGCGTAT